>JAOUFJ010000030.1 GCA_029858255.1 candidate division WOR-3 bacterium
CCCTCGCAATGACAACTCTTTTTCTGTCATTGCAAGCGTAAGCGAAGCAATCTCATGATAATAGAACCCACGCGATGGCAAGCATAGTGATTCCGCGCAATGAGGGGGAAGCTCCTCGCAATGACAACTCTTTTTCTGTCATTGCGAGCGTAAGCGAAGCAATCTCATGATAATAGAACCCACGCGATGGCAAGCATAGTGATTCCGCGCAATGAGGGGGAAGCTCCTCGCAATGACCGACTCTTTCTGTCATTGCGAGCGTAAGCGAAGCAATCTCATATATCATCGTATAAGTCCTTCCATTTTGGATTCATGCTATTAATCAAATCTATTTTCTTTTTTCTCGATCCACCCTTAATTCTCTTTTCTCTTGTGATTGCGTTGTATGCATTATCAAATGTTTCATAGTATACTAGTTTATTAGTGCTATACTTTTTTGTAAAACCAGATGTCAGTCTTTCCTTGTGCTCATAGACTCTCTTCTTTAAATCGCTGGTGATACCCGTGTATAGGACGGTGTTATGTTCGTTGGTCATTATGTAAATGTTGTATTGTTTATTCATTTATAATTCAAGAGAGATTGCTTCGGGGCTGCTCCCCTCGCAATGACGGGGAGAAGAGAGATTGCTTCGGGGCTGCTCCCCTCGCAATGACGGGGAGAAGAGGGATTGCTTCGGGGCTGCGCCTTTCGCAATGACGGGGAGAAGAGGGATTGCTTCGGGGCTGCGCCCCTCGCAATGACAACTCTTTTTCTGTCATTGCAAGCGTAAGCGAAGCAATCTCATGATAATAGAACCCACGCGATGGCAAGCATAGTGATTCCGCGCAATGAGGGGGAAGCTCCTCGCAATGACAATGGGAGAAATGGGGTTGTTGTTCCTCTTTGTTTATTACGAGGAGCGAATTTTTCATAATTTTCTTATAACGCCGATAACTTTACCGATTACTTCGAATGCCTCTCTAATAATTGGGTAGGTATCGTTCTCTGGCTTCAAGACGAGTTCTTTACCGATTCTTCGCAGCCTTTTAATTGTTGTTTCGTCTCCTACATTTGCGACGATGATTTCATTATCTAAAGCATTTCTTGTTGGTTTAACAACAACCATATCACCATCATAGATATGGGCATTTATCATGCTATCGCCCTTTACCTTGAGCAGAAAACAATCACGCCACTGTGATATAGTGAAGGATCCTTCTAATTCTTCGAAAGCAAGTTCTGGTAACCCAGCAGTAACCCTGCCGACAATGGGTATTGATTTTGGCTTGATGCGTATGCCCCTGGCTTGCCCGGAAACCCGTTCAATAAGGCCTTCACTTGCCAGATTATCCAGATGCACCTTTACTGCCTTGGTGCTCTTGAGATGTATTTTTTTGGCGATCTCGCGGATCGACGGTGGATATCCATAGTCATCCACAAAATCCTGGATCGCCTTGAGAATTTTATTTCTTGTTTTCATGACTTTCCTCCATTTGTGAAGGTCGGTTATTGTACCGAAAGACATTACCCCCAAACAATACGGGCATCGTAACCCTTAAACGTATGACGTAACCTTTTTTCATATATGTAAACATTTGTTTACATCATATTATAACAAAAAAACCGTATTTGTCAAGAGGTAACTGTCATGCCTGTCCCTAGAGCCATTGACCAGCATCAATATCTGGCTATATTAGAAGAGATATAGAAAAAGGGGGTAATTAATGCTAAATTTGCTTCTGGCGCTAATTTGCATTCAGCCTATTCAAGTTATCGAATACAGTCTCGATAATGGTTTAAGGGTTCTACTATACGAGGACCATTTCGTTCCTGTTGTGTCCACCCAGATACACTACCGGGTTGGCAGCTATTACGAACCACAGGGGTTGACCGGGATTTCCCATCTACTCGAGCACATGGCATTCAAGGGGACCGAGAAGCACGGGCCCAAAGAGTATAATAGAATAATCGAAGAGGCTGGCGGGTATGAGAATGGATATACCTCGGTTGACCGGACTGTTTACTACGCGAATTTGAGAAGCGATCGCTATGAAATTGAATTAGATCTGGAGGCCGACCGCATGCAGAATCTTCTTATTGCGCCTGATGACTTCGTCCCTGAAAAGGCAGTAGTTATGGAGGAAAGAAGGCTAAGGGAGAACGATCCATTCGGCAGCCTTATTGAGCAATTAGATCTGATGAGTTACACTTATCATCCATATCGTAATCCAATCGTAGGTTTCATGTCTGACCTAGAGCGGACTACGCGGGATGACGTTTATAATTGGTACAGAAAGAATTACAATCCTGCTAATGCAGTCATTGTCCTGGCTGGTGATGTATACCCCGAAGAGGCGCGTCAGGTGATCAACAAGCATTTCGGAAGCATCAAGGGCACGCCGCTTGATGACGTTGCATACAGTGAACCTCCTCAGCGCGGTGAACGCCGTTTTGTATTGAAAAAACAGGTAAATCAATCTGCTCTGGCTATATACTACCATACGGTCGCGTCCGATCATGAAGATATGTACGCTCTGGATGTGATTTCAATGATCCTCTCGTCCGGATACAGTGCGCGTTTTGAACAGGAGTTGGTCCGCGACAAAGGCATTGCAACCGCAGTCAGGACCTATCACCAAAATCTGAAGTATGGCGGTGGATTCACGCTGCTTGCTATTCCACAGAAGGACATCGATCTTGAAATGTTGGAGGTAGAAATTTATGATGTTCTGGATAACTTGAAAAATATCCCCCTGATTGAAGCGGAACTGACCAAAGCGAAGAACAAGGCATTAGCACAGGATATTTTTAGAAGGGATTCCCCGGAAAGGATCGGAGCTCATATAGGGCAGTTGGAGATTGCCGGTCATGGGTGGGAGAGCATTAACGAGTACCCGGCCAGTATCCAGAAGGTGAATATCGAAGATGTCATGGCGGTGGCGGAAAAGTACTTTACGCAGGATAATCGAACAGTCGGTTATCTCGTTCCAACGGAGGTCAAATGAACAAGGCACTCATTATTCTACTTCCTATTTTCCTCAGCTCCGCAACGCAAATACAGCGTGACACCCTGGAGAATGGATTGGTCGTCCTTACGGTAGAGGCTCACAGGATCCCGGTGGTCGAGGTGAGAGCGTATGTGGAGGCTGGCAGCGTTTTGGATCCAGCAGGCAAAGAGGGTCTGGCAAATCTAACAGGGCAGAGCCTGATCAGGGGCACAGAGCAGTACTCATACAGCGAACTCGTTGAGACCATTGAGTCCGTGGGCGGTGAATTGACACCGTTTGTGACAGAGGATTACGCCGGGCTGAGCGGTAAGGTGTTGAGCAAAGATCTGGCGCGACTCATCGATATTCTTGAGAGTTGTCTTCAGCATCCGGAGTTTGATTCCCTGGAATTGTTCCGTTTGAGAAGAGAAACTATTTCGCTTATCAATGCAAGATCCGACAATCCGTTCGAAGTGAGCGAAAAAGGTTTTCGCAGCCTGTTGTTTGGTGAACATCCGTTGGGTCACTTCCCTGAAGGTATTGAAAGCTCGGTTGCATCCATAACTGCGTCAGAAGCGCGTGGTTTCTATGATGCTTACTATCACCCGAACAACACGTTCCTGATTTTCGTTGGTGATTTTGACAAGGATTCTCTGCTCGCGACTCTAAATAGCAGTTTTGGCGCGTGGAAAAGAGGGGAGATACCCAAACCGCATTTTACTGAACCAGACCCAATTGAGCATCCTAAGGCGCAGGTGATACCGATGGACATATCTCAGGCCTATATTCTCCTCGGCGATTTTGGCCCGAGATATGGTGAGACTGATTGGAATGCGACGCGCGTCATGAACTATATCCTTGGCGGTGCTGGTTTGACTTCGCGCATCTCTGGAACAATAAGGGAAGAAAAAGGGTTAGCTTACATTGCCTATTCCTCTTTCCGCCGTTTTGTGGATGGAGGTTATTTCGCGGCCGAGGTCCAAACCAAGAAGGAAATGGTCAATGAAGCGGTTGCGGGTTTGATCCAAGAATTGGAGAAGGTGAGAGATACGATATACGTTGAGGAATTAACAAGGGCCAAGAAGTTCTATACGGGGTATTTGCCCTTGTCGTATGATACATATAGCGAGCTGGCAAATATAATTGCACGTATTGAGATCGAGAATCTTGGTCTGGATTATTTGTCGAGATTTGAAGATTACATTCTCGGGTTAACTGTTGATGACCTGCAAACCGCTGCGAGAAAATATCTGCATCCTGACCGGTTCTATTTGCTGATCGTTGGTGATATTAGTCCGGATGATATCGCTACAGATGGAATCGAGTGGGTCGAGTGATGCATGTGAGTCGTGCGGCCGCTCAAACGTTTATCTGTTCGTTGACATAATTTGTGATATATCTATAATATACTTGAATGGCGTGGATTGATATAGTAATAATTGTTATCGTTATCAGTTTGATCGTTCACGGCATAGCGACCGGTTTGATCAGGAGTGCATTCGATATCGCCGGAATCATATGCGGATATATTATCGCCTTGACCTACAGCGCAGCCGTGAGAATACCCCAAATTCTTGCATTCTTGTTGATCTTCATAATTGTTGTTGTCGTTTTCTCGATAGCCGGTAGGATTATCTCAAAGATAGTGCATATTACGCCGCTCGGTCTTATTGACCGCTTACTGGGTGGATTTTTAGGCTTGATAAAGGGTGTTATCGTCTGTTTTGTGCTGCTGATTGCGATAACGTACATGAGAAAGGATTTAAGGATTTTGTACGAGTCACAGTTTGCATCGCAAATCGTCGATGTTGGTCTGAAGGCGAGCAGATTCTTGCCAGGGTCTCTGTACGAGTGGATTGAAGATGTTTTTGGTCGAAGCGATACCGCATCGTATGAAGATCATAACATTTCTGTCTGATTTCGGCGCAATTGATTGGTTTGTCGCGGCCGTGAAGGGCGAGATACTGAAAGTCACTCCACGTGCACGCATCGTCGATATCACTCATAATATAAAACCATATGACGTTCGAGGCGCTGCTTTTGTGCTTTCTTCCGTATTCAGAAATTTCCCGAAGGGTTCAATTCATCTCTCGGTCGTCGACCCGGGAGTCGGTAGCGAGCGGAAACCGCTTATCGTACAATCACATGGCCACCTCTTTGTGGGCCCGGATAACGGCCTTTTTTCTCGTATTTATGAAAAGGCATCAAAAGTTTATGAAATAAAGATGAATGCCAGGATGAGCTCCACTTTTCATGCACGCGACATTTTTGGCCCAACCGCGGCCCGGTTGGCAGGTGGCACCAGCACGCAGATGTTGGGGAAGAGGTGCAAAGACTATGTCTGTCACGAGACGGCCCAACCGAGGAAGAAGAAAAACATCTTCTGCGGTGAGATCGTCTATATCGACCACTTCGGGAATTGCGTAACTAACATACCAAATTCAGAAGAAATCACGAAATTACGCGTCTTAGGACGGACCGTGGCCATAAGAAATCATTACAGCGCAGGGTCATATAAAGGCCTTGTTGGTGTGAAGGGAAGCCTCGGTTATTATGAGATCGCGAGCTATGTGGGAAGTGCGTGCCAGGTATTGAAAGCGGGTATTGGCGTGCCGATCGAGGGTTATGCTGAGCCCTAAGAATTGCCTCTTGACAACTTCGAAATCTTGTGTAAAATCGACTAGACTTAAGTCTTGTGAGATGAATGTTGCAGAGAATGGTCTATGACTTAAGGACAAAATAAAAGGAGGCAAAGTGAAGCTAACGTGGATACTCTTGCTCGTAGTGCCAGCAGTGGTGCTGGCTGGAATCATCCAGGGAGGACCTGGCGACAGGATAATGGGATTTGCGCCGGGCGATTCTTTGATCGACACTCTCGTTGTGACGGTTCGCGTACCGGCGCGCATTGGTCTTTATGTGAATGGCAATACTGAATTCGACCTTGGTTCAGCTGCCGTTACTTATCCGCCGGTACTGTTTCCTGGGTATTATGACCCGACTCTCGTGGGTGGAACGAATGGCGATGGTGTGGATGTGCAGGTCTTCTCCAATTCTCAGGTTATGACCTGGCATCTGGAAACGAGCGGCAGTGGTGATTTCAGTGCCACGATTGCCCTTGACCAGTTGTTCTACGCGCCCGATGGTGAGCCGAATCCTACTGATGGGAATGATCCTCCGGGCGGTAACTGGGTTTCTTTTACGAATGCATACGCGGAAATCGCTAATGGCACAAACACGACTGGCTGGCAGGATGAGAGTCAGGATTACGTTTTTCAGGCTGAGACTGATGACGCTCCAACACCAGCAGCAGGCGAGACCGTGACGATCTACTACCGTGTCTATGCGCAGTAGCGCGGAGTAAGAATTGAGGCCGATGGGCAAATCGATCTTTATATTGATTTTCCTTTCGGCCTCGTTGCTTTTCTCGCGCACGCGCATCATGGTCATCATCGATTCCGATGTGGAGTTCGATTTGTATCAGGTGATATATCCTCCAAGTGTTTTTCCGACTTATTACCGACCGACACAGGCTTCCGGATTCAACCCCAACGGCATCCTCCTCACGGTCGGTTATCAGAGAATAGGTAACCTGCATGATATTTCAAATGTCTATGTTTCAACAAGGGGTAGTGGTAGTTTTTCAGCCTCGATAGCGCTCGACCAGTTGTATTTCGCTCCGGGCGGCGAGCCACTGCCTCCGGCAGGTGTCGACCCGCCAGGTGGTAACTGGCGAGCATTCAGCATATTGTATCAGGAGATCGAGTGTCTGGAAGTCAGCGGACCAGGGCTCAAGAGATTCGAGCGTCCCCAAGACTACATATTCAAAGCCGAATCCGATGACGAATCTGGCGATCAATCAATAACGTTGTACTACCGTGTGTATGGGTTATGAATATATTAACTTTCTTGATCATTGGCTATCTCGGTTTTACCGTAGGTCCGGCAAAGGTTGAAAAGGCCGTTTTCGGCGCCGATGCTATGACCGAGGTGTTCGAGGTACAGAACTTCACCGATGATTCGCTGAGAATCAAGGTCGAGTTCGAGGATTTCAGCATTGATGAAACAGGCGAAGTCACCTTTTACGCGCCCGGTCACTTCGTCAATTCTCTGGCACCACGGGCCGTTGTCAATCCTGAGGAATTCGTCATTCCGCCCAAAAGTATTGAAAGGCTGAGGGTGACATTCAGCTTGCCAAGCAGTGAAGTATTGGCTGAATACTATTCGATGCTACTTTTCAAATCACGCCCGATCCCGATGCGTTACTCGACTGCCATCAATGTGGCTGGCGAGATTGGCGTTCCGGTTTACTACACGATACCGCAATACGCCAACAAGAGTGCATCGTTCGACAGTTTTCAATTGAAAAATGATTCTCTGGAAATAGTGTTGAGTAATAACGGGAATGTTCATCTCAGGATTAAGGGTGAAGCAATTATCACCACTTTCGACACTAGAATAATGCAGCAGGATTCGTTACCAGAGTTCGTGGTGATGCCAGGGAATCAGAGAAGATTGAGGATTGGCATTGACGAGGATATTGGCGAAGGTGGCTATTTAGCAAAGATAATCCTCGATTATGGGTCTCTTGAATTGATCGTGGGTGAGAGGAAATTCTACAAGTGAATATGATAATGCTCTTCTTCATGCTTGCCGCTAATAACCGTGTCAATACGTCATTTTATACATATCATCAGGTAGGTGGCCAATCGGTTACCGATCTGTATTTCAACTACGTGTTGCACCGGTATGATCTCCGGGTGGCATTGGAGAAAAGGCAAGATCAGTCCGGGTTGAAGAGCATATCCTTTGGAATTGATTCAGCGATTGGTGATTTCCGCCTGGCGCTGGGTGAGAAACCTTACCACGTGCGCGCCCCGGTTACCACGAACCTGAACCTTTGGGGCCTGTCGCTGATAAGTCGTGGTGCTGATATTTTTCTGGGAAGAATACGCGATAACACTACATCGCTGCCCCCGACATTCAATCAAAATAGATATACGGTCGGCGCCAGGTTACACCGGCAACTCTTCCCGCGCATCCCCCTTGATTTCTACTTGATGCGAAGAAGCGATAATACCTCTCCAACTCGGGTAAGCGATAATAACTCAGTTGGTGTAAATTCAGAAGTCAGGTTCGGTGACAATCTGACCGTTGATAACCGGCTGTGGGCAAGCCATACCGAGCGCGGGATTGGCGCGAGTTATGCTTTCAATGGACGTTATACGGCGGAGAAATACGGAGGTCATTGCCATTTTACTACGATGTCAGGAAACTACGTGCCTCTCTCCAATGTGAAGATGTACCGTGGTACTTGGCTCAGATTGAATACGTACGAGAAGCCGACCGATTGGCTTGGTTTCAGTCAGGATATCGGTTACAGTTCTTTGGGTGACAGGAGGCTTACCCTTAATACGAGATTGTCACCTGCGCGGTTGCCCGTAATGACCTATGGTGTTTCTCTTTCGAGGGCGCGGGTAACTCAGATAGTCGACGGTGAGTATTGCTTCAAAGGCTTCGGGATTTCTGCGAATTACGAATGGTCAAGCGCACGCCGTGCATATGGCCTTAGATTGGTGCAGCACATTGTGAACTGCCAGTTCTGGTCGAGTTTCCAAAGACGCGATGCCGATGTATGGCAGTTCGGACTCATGTTTCCATTCCCAAACCATGTGAGATTCAAGGGATTTCTCAATTTTGTTACGCGCGCACATTACCAGAGTCATACGACCGGATTTGAGATATCTTCACGGTTCTTCAGGGATCTGAATCTTAGTTTTACTTACGAATACATACGCCATAACACGGCAAGTGATCAGTTTCTTTCTCTTAACATTTCGAAGACTTTTGATTTCGACCGGGTTGGTTTGAGTTTCATATCGGGGCGGGTATTCATGGATGCAAATAACAATGGAATGTACGATTACGGCGACGAACCAATGCCGGATATTGATGTTGTCATCGATGGCAAGAGTGAAACGAAAACAGACAGAAATGGTATCTATTCTTTCCATTTCGTGAGATCCGGTCAGCATTCTGTCAATGTGAATCTCGGTTGCATGCCCGCCGAAATCGGTACTGCTCGAAGAAAGCAATCTGTTGATACGAGATTGTTGTCTCAGGCGCGGGTCAACTTCCCCCTCGAGGTGCTGGGTTCGATGGGTGGCACGGTATACTTTGACAGCAATAACAACGGACAGATGGACGAGGAGGAAGATGGTATACCAAATGTGGTTCTTGCGCTAAACGGTTATATGACGACAACTGACAAGGATGGCGGATTTCGTTTTGCCAATCTTGCTTCTGGCACATATGTGCTGGAGCCCAAGGTGCTGCCGCCAGAAACGATGGCAACTCGACAGGAATTGCTGTATGTGTTTATAAAACCCGGCGCAGAAGTTAAGGACTACACTCTGGGCATCGCAAAGAAGGAAAGACCAGTTAATAAGAAAGTATTCGATTAGTCCAAACAAGACAACTTATATATTCTGTGGACCGGTCACCATCTTTTTAGCATATTGACTTATCGTAGTGGCAAAATAAGATAACTCATGTATTTTCTTAAGGATATCGTAAAGCGAAGAGTATCGGTTCTGGATTGCGCAAACAGAACGAATCGATTATTGAAGAGGAGAATAGATGGTGGCAAATTATCCAATATTCTGAATATAAGAATCCAGAAGCCGTACTACATTTGCAGTAATTCTGCGTTGCAGCATATTGAAATATGTCGAGAAATATCGTGTGGCTGAGCAGGTGGTGGAGAGGAAGAGTGACAGGTGAATGCGATAAAATTGAACACATTTGTTATCGTTTGCGGCATTTTGTTCGTTAGGCTTTTTCTGATGTTTCGGTAGCGCGTCTCTGCTTTGTGAAACTATTCGGTCGACGGTTAGGCATTCATTGATTTTTGACTAAATATCGCTATCATTAGCAGTGAGCGTTCCAGACAGGTACGATATTATCGTTGTCGGTGGAGGTCACGCAGGTATTGAAGCAGCGATGGTTGCCGGCCGCATGGGTCATCATGTGCTTTTATTGACCCTCGACATCGATAAGATAGGCCAGATGTCCTGCAATCCTTCGATCGGTGGACTCGCAAAGGGCCATCTGGTCAAGGAAGTCGATGTATTGGGTGGTGAGATCGCATTCCTGGCCGATAAGACCGCCTTGCAGTATCGCATTCTTAACCGTTCAAAGGGTCCTGCCGTGTGGTCACCGCGGACTCAGAACGACCGGGTACAATACAAGAGGAGTGCGCGGAACGCAATTGAACAAAACAAAAATATCGATGTCAAAGCCGATGAAGCGAGCGAAGTGATCATGGAAGGTAAGTCCGCAGCCGGAGTGAGAACAGTGTCTGGAAATGAGTACCGCGCCGCGGCCGTAATCGTGACAACCGGAACCTTCTTGAATGGATTAATGCATGTCGGCATGCAGAGTTTCCCGGGTGGGCGTATGGACGAACCGAGTGCCTCACAATTGAGTTGTTCGTTGAAGTCGGCCGGGTTTTCTCTCGGCCGTCTTAAGACGGGCACTTCGCCGCGCGTAAAGAGGACAAGTGTTGATCTGTCGGGTATGAGGATACAGCATGGTGATGATGTTCCGATGCCCTTCTCTTTTCGTACAGAACGCGTAAACGAAAAACAACTGCCGTGCTACGTCACTCATACGAACCGGAAGACGCACAGCATTATCTCTAAGAACCTGGATCGGTCACCGCTTTTTTCTGGCAAGATAAAAGGTATTGGTCCGCGATATTGCCCTTCAATCGAGACCAAGGTGGAACGCTTTGTGCAAAGAGACTCGCACATCATTTTTATCGAGCCAGAAGGAATCGATGCTCCCGAGTATTATCTGAACGGGTTATCAACTTCGCTACCCTATGATGTCCAGGTGGAGGTGCTGCACAGTATCAAAGGATTAGAGGACAGTGAAATCACAAAACCGGGTTATGCGGTCGAATATGATTTTATCTACCCGGTGCAATTGTACTCCACTCTTGAATCAAAGAATGTAGATCATCTCTATTTTGCCGGGCAGATAAACGGTACTTCGGGTTATGAAGAGGCGGCTGCACAGGGGCTGGTGGCCGGACTCAATGCTGTGCTTAAGAATCGCAGCGAGCAACCGTTCGTTCTCCAGAGATACGAGGGTTATATCGGGGTCTTGATCGATGATCTCGTTACTAAAAACACGACAGAACCATACCGCATGTTTACTTCACTGGCTGAGCACCGGCTCATTCTCAGGATCGACAATGTCGCGGACCGACTCATGCAATATGGAGTGAAATTCGGGCTGGTCAGACCAGAGCAACATCAGTTCTACCTCGACCAGCGGGAGGAGATCGACAGGATCATCGCGCAGCTCAAGGAGACAATAGTGAAACCGGATGCAGCCAATCCCATTCTGACGGCGAAGAACGAGGCAGAGATCCCGGAAGAGCGGGGTGGTCAAAGTCTCTTCCAGATATTGAAGCGTCCGCTCATGCATCATGAGGAGATACAGGCAATGAGTGATATCAAATTCAACCCGGATGTGGCCCAACGGGTCGAGATCGAGGTAAAATACGCGGGGTATATCGCGCGGGAGCAGGAAGCGATCGCTAAGTTGAGAGAACTCCAGCTGGAGGTCATACCACGGGACTTTGACTACGATGAGATCTTTGGATTATCCAACGAGGCGAGGTCAAAGCTGGCCGTGGTGAAGCCGGTAAATCTTGACCAAGCATCACGAATACAGGGTATCAGTCCGTCAGATATACTGCTACTATTGCTTCATTTGAAAAAGCCAGCTAAGAGACTACGATGAATGAACAGGTAATTGAATATCTGAGAACTAAGATGTCCGTTGAAGAGGTTACGGGATCCTCGTTGATAGGTAAGGTAAAAGGAAAAATATACCCGCCGGTAGGAAAGACAGTCAGCGAGATCAAGGAATATTTTTCGCATACTGAATTCACACCTTTGTTCAGAGAAGAGAATGGCCTGCACACTATCCAGTTTGGGATCTATCGTAGACCAGACGAGAAACCCAGGTACTGGTTGAACATCATGCTTTTCATTGCCACAATACTATCAACAATCTTGGCAGGGTCGCTCAACAGTGGCGGAAACCCCTTTACTAACTTGTCTGATTTGCTGATGGGTATCCCGTTTTCCGCTTCGATAATGGCAATACTCACCTGCCATGAATTAGGTCACTACTTTGTATCGCGGCGCGAAGGCATGATGACCACACTGCCGTATTTTATACCGATGCCTCTGCATTTTATAGGGACTTTTGGTGCCATCATAAGAATGAAATCCATAGTCCCCTCGAGAAGAGCACTCCTTAAGGTCGGTATGGCTGGGCCTGTTGCAGGGTTCCTTGTGGCACTGCCGATAAGTATTCTAGGTATCTATCTGTCTGACGTCAGGATCGCGCCCGAAACAGAAGGTATCTTGAGATTGGGTGATTCGCTGTTGTTCTGGTTATTCGCCAAATTGATACACACTGACATACCCCAAGGGTATGACCTTTTTCTCCACCCCGTAGCATTCGCCGGGTGGCTCGGATTATTCGTGACTTCAATGAACTTGATACCTATAGGCCAGCTCGATGGTGGGCATGTGACCTTCAGCCTATTCCTTAAGAAAAGACGTTTTCTTTATGTCCCGATCTTCGCTGCGATCCTCGGACTCGGGTTGCTCTGGTTAGGATGGTATTTCTGGGCGCTGGTTGCCGCTTTCATTGCGCGTCGTGATCCGGTGATTCAAGATACGTTGACGCCATTGACCACGAGGCAGAAAATCTATGCAGTGATACCGTTAATCATTCTTATATTGACTTTTGTGCCACAGCCGTTTGTGATATAACAAAGACATAGGTTGTTGAAGACACACTACGCTGTAGACACGCTAGCGCTGAAGGCATGCTACGCTGAACGCAGTGTGAAACGGAGAAGCGGAGCCTCGGGAAAACGGGGAAAGAAAGAAGTTTGGAGGCTGAGAGGTTTGGAAGTTGCGAAAACCACCTGTGATAACGGGATTAACAATAGTAACGAGAATGACGAAATTAATGTTTTTTGTTAAATGCGCAATTCGCAATACGAAATTCGCTTTGTCGTCATAGCGGGATGAACGAGATTAACGGGAATAACGACAGTAGCGGAATTAACGATAATAGCGAAATTAACGATCATAACGTCTTTTGGTATGAACCCTATTCTTTCATTCGTGTTTCAAAATACGAGCCGATAAGATATCCGAGTGTAATGAAAAACAAAATCATTATTGTGCGCAGGAAACCGACCGTGGCAAAAAATATACCGATTATTCCCGCGGCAATTGCACCCAGGATCGCTTTATTCATTTTTATCATGATCTATAATACAAAATTCCTTCTGACTGTCAATAGCATAACGCTGACTAACATAGTTGTCACGGGGTCACTTTGATTTTCCGGCCTCTATACCTTCGGTTTGGGCTGTTCTTATGCGGCTATCGATCTCCGCCTTCCGTAATTGTATTCTTATCCACAGGAATAAAGCTACGAGCAACAGGACAACGAAGGAGGAAAAAGAACTCCTCGTAAGCAGGAGGAAATCATACAGACCGTGACTCAATATCGCATAGATTATTCCCTTGGTCATTAATCGAGATTCCTTTGCAGGATTGAATTTTGCCCTGCCGATATAATAGCCCATGAGGGCACCGAAGCATGCGTGGCCGGGCACGGCAAGGAATGCTCGAACGAGGCCCGTTGAAAGCCCGAGGGGAAGTACGTAGAGGATGTTTTCGAGCGCTGCAAAACCCAGTGATGCAGAAACGGCATATACAATACCATCCATGACTTCATTGAATTCAAGAGATCGGTAGATCCACTTCCGGACGGCCAAAAATTTCAGAATTTCCTCTATCGGTGCAATGACGAAGAAAGAAATGATCAGAATATTGAGTAACCCCCCGGTAATTCTGCCAACAAGGTTTATCAGTAATAATTCCGCGAGTGCTGCCGGAATGACCATCAGGGCACCGATAGCGAAGATCTTCAGGATTTTCTTCTTTGGTTCTGGTTCGTACTTATCGCGGTGGTTGAAATACCAGATCAAGAAGAGAACCGGTGCAAGAGCGACGAGGAGGGACAAGACCAGCATCCGTAAAGATAGCCAAATATATGCTATCGTCAACCGTTTGAGTTATTATCGGTTCGCGGCCAGGTTGGCGTTTAGTGTAAGACCTTGATTTTTAGTGCTCTTTTGCTACAATCTAAAATGATTACACTTGGCATCGAGACATCTTGCGATGAAACATCTGTCGCTGTACTTCAAGATGAAAAAGTTTTAGCGAATATTGTTTCATCGCAGATCGCTCATACTAAATTCGGAGGAGTGGTTCCGGAGATAGCAGCAAGGAGCCACATTCGGATAATCGTGCCACTGATCAAAACAGCTCTCGAGGTTGCTGATCGGCAACTCGCAGATATTGATTTGATCAGCGTAACGCGTGGACCGGGGCTTATAGGCGCGCTGCTAGTTGGATTATCCTTCGCGAAATCTCTGGCAGTGTCTCTCGGTAAGCCGTTTATCGGTGTCAATCACCTGGAAGGGCATGTCTATTCTCTTTTTCTGGCTGGCGAACCTCCCCGCTGTCCGTATCTTGTATTGATCGTTTCAGGCGGGCATACTGAGATTGTGCTGGTTGACCGGCCATTCAGTTATAAAACTCTCGGTCGAACCCTCGACGATGCGTGTGGCGAGGCCTTTGACAAGGTAGCAAAGGTTATGGGTTTGCCGTACCCGGGTGGACCTTACATAGAGCAGCGGGCGAAAACGGGGAAGATTGGGGAAGTTGAACTTCCAGTGCCTCATCCTGATGGTCTGAGTTTCAGTTATGCAGGTCTTAAGACAGCTGTCCTTTACTACACAAGGGACAATCCGGGGTATGATATAGATGACGTTGCGGCAAATTTCCAGGAAGTGGCATTAGAACACCTGACCCGGGTTGCGGAGAGGGCACTCCGGGAAACCGGAGTCAGGCATTTGGGATTAGTCGGGGGCGTTACCGTTAATGTCAGACTGCGCGAGAAATTTCAAGTCTTGGCAAAGAAGACCGGTGTTTCGCTCCACGTTGCGCCGGTGCAATACTGTACTGACAATGGAGCGATGATCGCACGTGCTGGCATGGAACGGTTCAAGCGATTCGGCCCGTCAGACCTGTCAATAGACGTCATCGCGCGGGAGCGACTGGAGGAACTACCGCACCCTGACTAAGAAACGGAGCAACGGAGACGGGGAGACCCGGTGACATGGAGAAACTAATACTGGAGACACACTACGTTGAAGACACGTCCGCAACGCGGACTGGAGACACATCGCTGCGCTCCTGAAGACACGCTACGCTGACAAACGGAGTATCACGTTATCCAGTATCGAGTATCAAGTATCAGGCGTATTAACGATACTAACGCAATTAACGGAAGTAACGATATTAACGAGAATAACGAACTAAATGGTAATAACGGTAGTAACGAGCCTAACGTTTTATATCAATTTCGCAATGCGCAATTCGAAATTCGCAATGCTGTTCAGATGTATTCTATCGTGCTCGGTGGTTTGGGCGAGAGATCATATAACACCTTGGTGACCTCTGGTATCTGGCTGGTGATTTTCTTCTGTATCTTTTCCAAAATAGCATAGGGAACACGGGTCGGCGATGCGGTCATGGCATTCTTAGATTGCACGCTGCGAACGACGATGATGTTCCCGAATGCTCGCTTGCCTTTTCTTATTCCGGTCGCCCGGTCATTCAACAGAACCGCAAATGTCTGGAATGCACTGACATTCTTCATCTCACGCTCGACGATCGCGGTTGCCTTGCGTAGCAGCCGAACCTTTGCCGGTGTTACCTCGCCCACGACCCTCGTTGCCAGTCCGGGTCCGGGGAACGGCATCCGTTGATGGATCGACGATGGCAGCCTGAGTGCCTTTCCAACCTTACGGACATCAGGTTTGTATAACGTCACAAGAGGTTCAATCACATTGAGTCCATACTTGCGGGGATTGATTCCGATCTGAGCGAGCACATTATGCTGTGATTTTATTTTGCCCTTTGTTTCCGCAACATCAGCTGCTATCGTGCCCTGTATGAGGTACTTGGCCTTATGTCTGCGCACTGCCTTGCCCAGGGTCTTATAAAAAGTGTCGCGGAAAGCCTTGCGCATATCTTCAGGATCTTCTTTTCCTTTGAGCGCCCTGAAGAAATCATCGGCCGCCCGCACGAGTACGGTCCGTATGCCCCGGCTGCGCAGCAGCGAGGTTACTTTCTTGGGTTCACCTTCCCGCATGAGTCCGTCGTCTATGAATACTGCGATGAGATTCCAACCCAGGGCACGGTGTGCAAGGAAAGCGCAGACCATTGAGTCGACACCGCCGCTCGTTGCGCATAGTGCCGTATCATGTCCGACCTGATTATGAATTTCTTTTGCCTTTTCGTCAACAAATCTTTTCGCATTGAATGCCATCAAACCTCCTTAGATGTATCATATTACATATGGGCAGAGGTGTGTCAATGTCCTACGTAGAGTGGTGCCCGGTGGGAGAATGTCCGCTTACAAATGTTGCTTTTAATCCCCGATAGGTTATATCCAGTGAATTGCACAATGCAACACAATGTCATATGTTGAAATTTGACTGATGATAAAAAGGGCTTGACTCGTAAGACGAGCGGGCGTATAGTTTGCCAAAATAGAGGTACGATGTATCTATCAGCGGCACTCATTTTACATGATTGGGCGAAGCTGTTCAACAAGAATTGGCTTTCGTGCTGCATTTACACATTTTGTGTTGTTCTGCTTGTTTGTGGATGTGGCAACGAAAATTGTTTCATGAAGCCATATATAACGTCTGGCGAACGGGAGCCTGCTGTATCGCCGGATGGAGAATTCATAGCATATACTAATGAAGGTAAAGACGAAATATGGTTATTTGAAGTTGCGACGGAAGAGAGCGCATATCTTACTGATGGAAGTCTACCAGATTGGTCGCCAGATGGTGAATGGATAGTGTATGTCAAGAATAGGAATATTCATAAGATAAATGTTGCGACCAAAGACGTTACGCAACTAACTACGTGGGGCTCGTGTTTCTTCCCCGCTTGGTCACCGTCTGGTAACCGCATCGCGTTCGACACAGACTATGATGACCCAGAAGGAGCCAAAGTAATTTGGTTAATGGACACTAATGGCACAAATCTGAAAGATATCAGTGTACATGGAACCGGTGAATGGCGCCAGCCCAAATGGTCACCTTCAGGTGTCCAAATTGTTCACATTAGGTATGTAAACGTGACGTACCCGGAGATTTTCGTCATGGATTCTTCAGGACAGAATGGCGTACGGTTGACTGACAATCTGATTCTCGACGAGAGTCCCGTATGGTCGCCCGCTGGATCAAGGATCGCTTATGTCAGCGCATCCGAGTATGTAGACTATAACATTTGGACAATGGACACAACTGGCGCCAACACTGCACAACTAACATCAACCGGTGGATGCGATCCAACCTGGACCCCAGATGGTAACTGCATTGTCTACGCCATGGAGGAGATAACTGAAAAAGCAACCTACATCGAAGTTGTCTATCACCTATGGATAATGAATACGGATGGTACAGAGAAAAGACAATTGACTTTTGGCAACAGCGGGGGCAGATCTGGAAAATAGATCATATTCTATTAATCATCTGCTTTGATTGTTTGTTCTCTTCTACAATGAGAAGATTCAAGAAATATTGTTATTCAATCATTTGCTGTCTGTTAATGATTCTCATGTGCGCGAATGAAGAAGATAATGCCCCGTATACTAACATATCACAGACAATTGGTAAATCTGTTACGCCGTCAGTAGCAGTCGGAAATGATGGAACTGTGTATGTTGTTTGGGCCGAGAGTACGGGCGTAAATAATTTTGAGATATTTTTCACAGAGAACCTTGGCAATGGTTGGTCTAATCTCGTAAACATATCCAATAACACGACCTATTCTGTGGCACCAACTATGGCAACAGACGGCTCAGGCAACGTCCATGTCTGTTGGTGGGATTTTATTTTCGAAGGCCCAGACAATATGGCATTGTATCGCATGCGCCGGCTGATGGGACATGGGACACTATTCAAGTTGTTGCCCATTCAGCCACGGTGTCCGGTTCGGTGGTCAGATTGCCGCGAATTGCCGCTGGCCTTGATGATGTGGTTTATGTTATGTGGTGGGGTTACATAGAAGAATCAGGGTTGCGTTATCGGATAAAGACAGGTGACCAATGGTCAGATATCATGACGGTACCCGGTTTGCTTGCCCATAATCCAGCTCGCCTAACAGTTGACGTGTACAGGAATCTTCATATTGCATACGAGGGTAGTGATGCAATTCACTATGAAATGCTTACAGCGGGCGGTACCTGGCAAAATTTCACTACCGTAAATGAAGGATCTCAATTCCGTCTGCGACCAGATATAACCACTGACGGGACTGGTGTTGTTTACGTAACCTGGAGTATGCCGGATGAAGAATATTACATTTACTATTCAGAGAATAGTGCCGGTACGTGGGCATCACCAACAAAATTACCCATGCATAAGCCCGACGATATTGGGTTTGAGAGTGCACTTGACGTCGATGGCGAGGAGCGTCTGCATTTCGTGTGGCAGAACAGGACAAAAGATTCAACCACAAATCAATATGGCGAGACCGACATATACTACGTCTATCGATTAGTCAGTGGTGCGTGGAGCAGTGTGTACAATATTTCTAATACTATGGGCATTTCGTTAATTCACGAAGGTTGCCTTGCGGTGGACGAGCAAGGAGGTGCCCATATTGTCTGGGCAGATAACGAATTGGGCGATTATGATATTTTTTATCTAAAGATACCCGAAGACAGCCTTTAGAACGACGATTGGTTTGGGATGGCTCTGGGGTCAGGTCTTGACTATTGACAAATCAGCATACCTAATATCAAAACAAAAGTTTTAATACCCCTGAACATCAAGTCAGGTATGGCGAAAATGTGAGAATTGTCAATAGTCAAGACCTGACCCCAATGGTTGGCGGGCGTTTTTATTGACTTTTTGCTTTTTTTCGCTACAATAGGCAAAATGAAGAAGATTGCGATATGCAATCAGAAAGGCGGGGTCGGCAAGACCGCGACTGCGGTGAACATTACGGCCGGGCTTTCACTGGCCGAGAAGAACGTTCTTCTGATCGATATTGATCCACAGGCCAATTCAACGAGTGGTTTGGGGATCGATTACAAAACCCTGAGCAGATCAATATATGATTGTCTCTATGAACCAAGTCTGGTCAGAGAGATAACCTTGAAGACCAAGTGGCCCAGGATATCGGTTCTTCCTTCGACGACCGATTTAGCAGGCGCCGAGATTGAACTCGTTGACGAGGCTGACCGGGAATCCAAACTGAAGAACGTGCTGTCACTCATCGGTTTCGAATATGATTTCGGGATCATCGACTGCCCGCCGTCGCTCGGTCTTCTTACGATCAACGCACTGGTCGCTTGCGATAGTGTAATCATTCCAATTCAGTGTGAATATTATGCATTGGAGGGCCTGGAGAAATTGTTGAAAACATTGAAGGCGCTGAAGAACGATCTGAACAAGAATCTCGTGATCGAGGGTATTCTCTTGACGATGTACGATGCAAGGTTGAATCTGGCAAAAGATGTCGTTGAGGATATCCAAACGCACTTCCCAGACGTTGTCTTCAAGACCGTAATCCCGCGGTCGGTACGGGTCGCCGAATCGCCTTCACATGGAAAATCAGCAATTCATTATAATATTGTATCTTCGGGGTCTCAGGCTTATCTGAGTTTGACAAGGGAGCTTTTAAATCATGCGTAGACGGGCATTGGGCAAGGGCCTTGAGTCGCTCATTCCGACCAAGGAAAAGGAAGTCTTTCAGGAAGGTTATCGGATGATCCCGATAAATGCTATTAAGAGGAATCCATATCAACCAAGGGCTCCGATTGACGAGTCCGAAATCAGGGATCTGGTCGCATCGATAAAAGAGAAAGGGGTCATCGAGCCAATCATCGTGAAGCGCAGTGGCGACGGTTTTATACTCGCTGCCGGCGAAAGACGTTTGAAGGCGGCGCGTACTGCTGGCCTTAATGAGATCCCTGCCGTAATCAGGGATCTGAGCGAGCAGGAATTGCTCGAGATCGGTCTGATCGAGAACCTTCAGCGTAAGGATCTGAATCCGGTTGAGGAAGCTCAGGCCTATGAACAGCTGAACAGTAAATTCAAACTAACTCACGACCGGATAGCGCTTCTCGTTGGTAAGGACAGGTCGACCGTGACCAATGCTTTGAGGCTCTTGTCGCTTCCCAGGCGAGTCGTAGATTACTTGAGAACTGGTAAGATGAATGCCGGACACGCGCGTGCTCTTCTGGCACTGAACGATGAAATGCAGATCGTCCATATTGCCGAGCGTATCGTTGCGGAAGACCTATCGGTCCGCCAGGCCGAGGCAATTGTCAGGAAGCTGGGCAAGAAACCGCGCATTACACTGGCAAAGAGCAAAGAGCCGAACATCGTCATGCTCGAAGAAGAACTCTCTAAACTGCTCAGGACGAAAGTAAGCATTGAGTGGAAGAAAAACCGGGGTTCGATAGTCATCCACTGCCTGAGTGTAAATGATTTCAATCGCATCTACGAATATCTAAAAAGAAGTAAGAAGTAGATAATAGCCTTCAATATTCGCTTAGCATTACTCATTTGTAACGGGTGACAATTGTCTCTCTTGGAAGAATTCTACATGTGTGCGGTTTGAAATTTGGGATACACGGGCTGAAGTGGTCGGCGCTCGTTGCAGGTATTGACTTGACAACAATTCTTAGCTATAATTTTTAGAAATGCATATACCGGAAGTTATTGTAATTTCGAAGAATAAATACGAAAAATTAGGGGTGTTGCTCGAAGAATTTTGCAGTCAGGCTAACACAATCTGGGCTTTGTTTTCGACTCTTGCTGGCCAGTTGGTTGTCCAGCGTGGCTTTGTTGATTCATTCGATGTCCTAACGATCAATGCGGTTGCCTGCAGTATCTTCAATTCAACGATGGAACTTGCTCATATTGTTGGTGACAAAAAGTTTTCCAGTTTCTTGCAGGAGGGCGCCAGTGCTAGTATGTACTATACTTGCATTGATGATGATTATCTGTTAGTGACTCTCTTTGATAATCGCACACTGCCTGGTTTGGTAAGGGTCGCGGCCGCTGATTTTTGTGCCGAGGCTGTAAGAATACTGGAAACTGAGGGATGAAAACAGAACAAACATTCGATAGTTTTTATATTTATGAGGGAAACAGAGTAGCCTTCAGTGCAGCAAAGAAGATCGTTGAATTTCCCGGCGTAGTATTCAATCCACTCTATATTTACGGGGGCAGAGGTTTGGGCAAGACTCATCTACTCTCGGCTATCAACCTCGAGTTGACCAAGACGCATACTTCGTATTTCCTCACCGCAAAGCAGTTTGAAACAAAATTCAAAAACCGTGGTGGTTTAGATGCACCTTTGGTTGTGGACGATATTCACGAAATCGGCGATGAATATAAGAAGAGGTTGAGTGAGGTTTTGGAACAGGCACTCCGCGACAATATTCAGGTATGTTTCTCCGCAAATGCCTTACCGCAGACTATCAGCGGGTTCACGCCAAGAATATGTAATATGATCAATGGTGGTCTGATTTGTGAGTTATTGCCGCTCGAACAAAAGATCCGGAAGGATATTATTAGAATAAAAGCTGATGAAGCGGGTATTATCCTGTCCGATGAGATCGTCGAAGAATTAGCTTGTATTCCGGTCGGTTCTGTTGGCGTGATCGACAACATGGTCAGGCGCCTTGTAACCTATTCGTCTCTGGGTAACCTGGCGATCGATGCAAATAGCATTAAGTTTATTCTTAAAGAGCTGTTTCCACAGAAGAAAGTGTCTCCAATACCTTCCTTGTTGAAGGAGACAAACCGAGATGATGTCTGGGGTCTTGAAGATGTTGAGGCTCCGTCTGTCAAGGAAGAATACCAGAGGCGGATTTCTATTTGGAGAAAGAGAGGGTTTGATGTTTCTCTTCTGAAAAAGTCGTCGTCGAAGGACACGCTCGAACTGAGACGCGCATATCATGACTATGTAGAAAGAGTGAGAAGGTTAATTAGACTGCAAAACATCTTTGCCAGCATAGACCGCAAGAAATCACCAGCCGATGCGATGAAGATCGAAATGCGATTATTCAACCCTGATAGCATAGTGGAGATCGAAAAACTCCTCCAGGTATCTGGTGAGTCCGAGCGAAGCAATAGAAAATGGCGTAAGTTCAATGAATTCATCCTGGGCTTCTGCAATAAGCTCGTATGGGATGCTTATCACGATAAGGTGCTGGATAAACTAGGAGAGTATAACCCGTTTGTTATCCTGGGAAATAGTGGTACGGGGAAGACTCATTTTCTTGAAGCGGTCTGTGATGATCTGCTGTCTCGTAATATATCAGTGATGTATCATGATCTGCGAAGTGCGGGGGAGAGCGGATTTCCAGGTTCTACTGTCGATCACGACGTTTTGTTATTGG
This sequence comes from candidate division WOR-3 bacterium, assembly GCA_029858255.1. NCBI lineage: Bacteria > Pseudomonadati > Caldifarciminota > Caldifarciminota bacterium. Next base: position 22,579 of record JAOUFJ010000030.1, read on the forward strand.
ACAATTTTGATGCGGTCTTCAATGCTTCTGAGAGCTTTATCAATGATATTGGCGAACTCCTTGAGAGATTCAGAGGTGAAGGAAAGCAAGTGATCATCGCCTCTGTTCATCCGTCCACAGGAGTTGGGTTACCAGCTTCGCTCAAGGGTATTTTTGATGAAGGCAAAGTTGTGGAACTTGAAAAACCTTCGGCCGATGTTATCAGCCAATATGTCAGAAGAAAGATGCCCTCCGACGCGGAAGAAACGTTTGATGACATATTCAAAGAAGGGATTCCGGAATTTGAATCGTTCTACGACATAGATTATTTTCTGCACGGCGCAGGTAGTGATGAGTCAGGTATTGTACCACTTGGGTTGCCTGGCGAGGGAGAAACGGTAGAAACCGAGACCGAGAGCACGAGCGACGCAGCTGCTGAAAAGGTTTTGAAGCAGGCAAAGTCTGAAGTCACAGTAGATATCCACGATGATGACAATTACATGGTTCCCGAGGTGCGAAATGAATTGCTCATGGAAAGATTTTGAGAGATTGGTGGATTTGCGGATAACAACGGGGAACATCCATGGCGATTAAAGGCTCCTTGGTCGAGGCATCACTGCCCGAGGTAATCCAACTCCTTGCATATTCACTCAAATCAGGTTGTCTATCCGTGACCGATGGCAGTAATTTCGGCAATATCTTTCTACAGGACGGCAAAATAGTTCATGCCACAATACTCAAACGTGATTCACGACTTGGAGATTCCCTGCTTGGGAGGCGTCTCTTTGACAAGAATATTCTTAAACAAGCTCTTGGTGTTCAAAAGGCAAAGAAAAAAAGGATCGGAGAAATCCTCGTTGAGATGGGCGCAATTTCACGTCAGATCCTAGAAGAAGAATTAAAACGTCAAATCGAAGACGCGATATTCACTATGCTCACATGGAATAAAGGTTATTTCAATTTCGAGGAAGGATTGCTGCCGGCGGCTGGCGAGCATACTATTCAGCTTTCGTCGAAGGATTTGCTGTTGGGGAGCGCCAGACGCATCCCAACATGGCAGGAAATTCAGGAAAGGTTACCGCCCGCCGGGAAGATCCTGGTCGCGAAGGAAGATGGAAAAAGTCTTGAACTTACTGAATCGGAAGAGAGAGTCTTAGCATTGACTGACGGCGAAAAGAGTATCGATGAAGTTGTGAAGAAATCGGGGATTGATTTCCATGAAGCGTGCAAGGCAGTGTATGTTCTGTTGACCGCCGGTGTTATTGAAGAGCCGAAGACCCGTGTTGAGAAGAAATTCGTATCTGGTGATGAGGGCGAGCACAGGAACATGGGGCTTGCATACTATCAGAGTACGCAATATGATGAGGCCGAGAATGAATTCACAGAAGTTCTCGACGATGATCCTGAGGACACCGAGGCTTTGTTCTACCTTGGTATGATTGCACTTGCGCGCGGTAATGACGACAGTGCAAAGGATTATTTGGAGAGGGCGCTCCAGAAGGAAAGGCGTGTGTCAATACTCTCAAATATGGGGTATCTCTTCATTCGCGTGAAGCTTTTTAAGGAAGCGATTGATTTACTTGAGGAAGCACAGAAACTCGAGCCTGATAATTTAAAGGTAAATCTGAATCTCTCCATTGCACGCTACAATTTGGGTGAATTGGACAGAGCCGATCGGGGTTTTCAGCATGTTTTGAGTATTTCCGAAGACCTCATTACTCCCTACCTTTATCTTTCGCTCATAAATGTTAAGAAGGGTGATGTTAAGACCGCGATCGCTTTGCTCTCAAGTGCCGTTGAGAGATTCCCTGAGTCTGCTGCGTTCAAGAATAACCTGGCATTACTCCGTGAGAGTATTGAGGAGAATGAAACTGCAGAGAGTCTTTACCTCGAGGCGCTGTTACTTCAACCCGGAGACAATGTCCTGTTAAAGAACATTGCCAATCTATACTACAGGCTTGGTCTGTATGGTGGCGCTCTTGATTATTACGAGCAGATACCGGAGAACGACCGTGATGCTCGTACCTCCGTACGATTGGGGCGTGTGTATCTATTAAAGGGTGATGGGAACAATGCTCTGAATCAATGGAAACGTGCTCAGGCATTAGATCCCAAGAACGACAGATTGCGACAGGAAATTGAGATTCTTGGTGATTTTATATCCGTCTGAATATAATCGCTGAAAATAAGATGGGGAGAATGCTTGCCCAGAAGCATGTGGCAAAATCTTTGAATTTTGCTGTCCGTTTGGTTCACCGAGTTGGTGATGACATAGCAAGGCAGTCCCGCAGAGGCCTCCGGGTGTCCTTCAAAGGAGAAATCGATCTCGTTACGCAGTTTGATCGTGATGCTCAGGAGAAAATCGTCGCTGCCTTGAGCCGCGAATACCCGGACCACGGGATATTAAGCGAGGAAGACATCAATACGAATCCCGATAAGGACGTTCGGTGGATCGTTGATCCGCTCGATGGGACCACCAATTTTGCCCACGGCCTGCCGATATGGGCAATTTCCGTCGGGCTTGAGGTTGATGATGACGTTGTCCTCGGTGTCGTATACGACCCGAATAGGTGTGAAACTTTTACCGCGGTCAAGAATTGCGGGGCACGTTTGAATGGACGTAAGATCCGTGTGTCGCGCACCCGGAAGCTTGACAGAAGTCTGCTTGTGACAGGTTTCCCTTATGACATTCGGAGCAGCACACGGAATAACCTACAGCAATTCGGCGAATTCGCGGTGCGTGCACGTGCAGTCAGAAGGCTCGGTTCAGCAGCGTTGGATTTATGCTACACGGCATGTGGGCGATTCGATGGTTATTGGGAATTAAAATTGTCACCCTGGGACCAGGCCGCCGGTTCGTTGATCCTGAGAGAGGCGGGGGGTAAGATCACGGATTTCAAAGGCCGTGCCTTCAATATCTACGGTGATGAAGTACTTGGTACAAACGGCTTGATACATCGCCAAATGATGAAGGTTTTGGCAAAAGT
>JAOUFJ010000031.1 GCA_029858255.1 candidate division WOR-3 bacterium
TCCATCTCCGTGATGAATGAGTAATTCTTGTGAAAATCAATGCCAACATATAACATAATTGCACCTCCATTAAATCATAGTATATACCATGATCACAGAGTTGCAATTTTTTCATAACATCAAATCTTTACATGTGACAAAGATTTGATTTCGTTCGTCTCCGATGTAACATCTACTGATAGCGGAACCGACACCCATGTCACCTTGTCACATGTAAAGATTTGACCCCAAAATCTGCTTGACTTTCGAGGTCATTTGTGTTAGTTTTATATCCGCTATGTTAAAGAACATATTTATCATCCTTGTTGGGGTCGGTCTGATTTTCGCGCGGCCGCAGGCCGCAGCCCCCGATATTCATAGCCCCAATTTTGATGTCCGCAGCGAGGAATTTGAAGCGGGCGAACCTTCCACGCGAAGCGATTCAACCAGTCTCGATTCGTTGATCACGCACAAAATGACTGAGAATCACATCCCAGGTGTGGCCACGATTGCACTGAAGGACGGACAGATCGTTTGGAATCAGTGTTATGGTTACGCGGTACTTGAGGATAGCATACCGGTTGCCGATTCCACACTTTTTTATCTTGCTTCTATTTCAAAAACCAGTGTGGCTATTGCTTTGATGCAGGCATGGGAGCTATATTCATTCAGCCTTGACGATGATGTGGGTGCTCTCCTTGGTTTCCCGGTGCGTAACCCCTATTATCCTGATTCGGTGATCAGCATTCGTATGTGTATGACCCATATGTCGAGCATCAATGATAATTGGACTATTCTGGATCCACTGAACATTCAGGGAGATTCACCTATTCCGCTTGGAGAATTTCTCGAGGAATATCTGGTTCCAGGCGGTGCGCACTACAGCATAGATAATTACAATCCATGGCCTCCGGCAACGGAGGATGATTACTGTAATATTGGTGCGGCAATATGTGGCTACATCGTTGAATTGCTGGCAGACAGTTTCCCCGTATGGTGCCATGATTCGATATTTGATCCGCTGAGCATGCAGGAAACAGCGTGGTTTCTTTCCCAGTTGGATACAAGCAATATTGCAATGCCCTATCATTGGGACGGCGCGACATATATTCCGTACGGGCATATAGGCAAGCCATATTATCCATGCGGCACGCTTAGAACGAGCTCGCGCCAGCTAGCGCGTCTGCTCACTGCCTTCATGCAGTATGGAGTGATCGATGATACCGTGCGGATCCTGGACAGCACAACGGTTGTGTTGATGACAACGTCTCAATACCCCGTGTTGAACCCGGAACAGGGTTTATTCTGGTATAAGAAATTTCTCGACGGCCGTTGGATCTGGGGCCATCAGGGTTGGTCTTCAGGTATACGCGCGAGAGTCGCATTTGATTGGAGTAATAACACAGGTTCGGTCGTATTTACAAATGGTGAGGATATTGGCAGCGTGACAGAAATCGCAGTCGCGCTGCTTAATTATGCGGGAGAATTTGGTATTGCCGAGAACGAATTAACAATTCCGACACCATCGCTTAGGCTAAGCCAGAGTGAGCCGAATCCTTTCAGAAATTCCATGAGCATTCGGTTTGTATTGCCGAGTGCTGAAGACGTTACCTTGAAGATTTTTAATATTGTTGGTCAGGAAGTGACCACGTTAATTGACGGAGAACTGAGGGCGGGTGAGCATAACGTCATTTTTGAGGCTGGAGATCTGCCGAGCGGTGTGTATTACTACCGGCTCACGACCGGAAGGCAGAGTCAAACACGCAGTTGTGTTCTGTCAAAATAGTATCACTAATCTTAAATAACACTTTGAGATGGAAAATCTCAGGAGATACGGCGTCAAGCCTTATAGGGTAGCCGTTATCCACGGCGGTCCCGGTGCGCCCGGCGAAATGGCACCGTTGGCGCGTGAGCTTGCACCTACAATGGGAGTTATAGAGCCTTTCCAGACTGCCGATACGGTTGAGAAACAGGTTGAAGAACTTAAGACAATCCTGGAGAGGAATGCAGATATTCCGGTAACTCTAGTTGGCTATTCGTGGGGTGCTTGGTTGGGTTTCATCGTTGCCGCCCGCTATCCGTCAGTGGTGAGGAGGTTGATCTTGGTGAGCAGCGGCCCATTCGAGGAGACATATAGCCGCGGTATCATGAAAGCCCGCCTGGACCGACTTGGTGATGAGGAAAAAAGAGAAGTCCTTTCCTTGATCGAATCATTCGACGACTCTGGCAGTGGAAACATGAATAAGAAGATGGAGCGTTTTGGTCAATTGATTTCAAAGGCAGATTCTTACGACCCATTGCCTCATCCTGATGAGATCATTGAAGTTCGGTTTCATATTTTTCAATGTGTGTGGAAAGACGCAGAGGAATTGAGACGCAGCGGTGCGCTGCTCAGGCTCGGCAAGAATATTCAGTGTCCTGTGGTAGCAATACATGGGACGTATGACCCACACCCGGCCGAGGGTGTGCAAAAACCCTTATCCAGGGTGCTCAAAGATTTCAGATTCGTCCTGCTGCAGAACTGTGGACATACTCCTTGGTTGGAGCGACAGGCCAAGGCTAAATTCTACGAAGTGCTCAAGGGAGAATGCGTATGATCGCAGCCGGGAAGAAAGTGGTTTTGAGGGATGCGCTTCCTTCAGATCTCGAAATATACCTAAAATGGATGAAAAACGGCGAGTGGTTGAAGTACGATGCGCCATGGGAAAATTACCTGAGTGATTTCAGGTCGATCACAGTAGCGCGAGAAAGATTTGTTGATAAGTTCCTACATGATCCTTCTTTGCCACGAAAACGTGCGATCATTTGCGCAAAAGAGGATGAGAGCAGGCCATTGGGCTGGATCAACCGTTATGGAGACAAGAGATTTCCAGATACCTGGCTCATCGGTATTGATATTTGTGAGGATGATCATTTGAACAGAGGATTGGGTACAGAAGCTTTCAGGCTCTGGATCGATTATTTGTTCTCTAATTCTGATATTCACCGAATCGGTTTTGCCACGTATTCTTTTAACGAAAGGATGATCAGTGTAGGGAAGAAATTGGGATTCACGCATGAAGGTACGGACCGTGAAATCATCTACTGGCAGAATGAATGGGTTGACCGCTTACACTTCGGCGTGCTTCGCAAAGAATGGCTGGCGGGAAGATAGATTTGACCGAGGTTCTAAGTTGAGTTACGTTGTTATATTGACAGCGTAAATTTTTGCTTTATAGTAGATGAGATGTGAATTTGTTCTTCAGATCATTGGTTATCTTCAATGCAATGAAGTTTAGATCGCAAGTATCCAGGAGGATATAATGAAGAGAATGTTTGGGATTTTCGTCGGTTTGTTATTGGCGCTGGTGATATTGGGCGTCATGACAATCTGGAAACCATGGTCATGGACTAGGCAGGAGGAATCTTCGGAATTCGAAGAAGAAGAAAAAGGCGAGAAACCGCACGACTGGTTTTACATGCAACGCGCCTATCCTGGGCGACTCGTAAATGAAGAAGCACATCAGATGGCCTATCGACAGGCCCGTGCAATGGCACAGGAATATGCCGAACGCAATCAGGGTATCTGGATACCCAGAGGGCCGACCAACATCGGCGGACGTATCACCGGGATCGTGTTCCATCCATCGAACGGTAACATAATCTATGCGGGTGCTGCCGATGGCGGTGTGCTGAAATCAACTGATGGCGGCGTGAACTGGACGATGCTTACCGATGATTTCATCACACTCTCGGTCGGTGATGTGACAATCGATCCGAGCAACCCGAATACCGTGTATGTGGGTCTGGGCGAGGCCAATCTTGCCGGCGATAACTACGACGGCGACGGGATCTACCGGACCACAGACGGCGGCGCCACGTGGACGAATATCGGACTGGCACAGACAAAACGCATTGGCCGCGTGGCCGTCCATCCTACCGACCCCGATATCATTTTTGTCGCCGGGGCCGGTGCCCAATTCAGCGCCGACAGCGCGCGAGGTGTGTACCGCACGACCGACGGCGGCATGACATGGCAAAAAGTCCTCTACATATCAGATTCTACTTCGGCGATAGATGTGCGGATAAACCCGCTACATCCGGACACGGTTTATGCCGCGATGTGGGAGCGGTTGCGGTCGCCAATCAGGCGCAAAGCCGGTGGGGTCACTTCAGGTATTTATCGCAGTACTGACATGGGTACGACGTGGAGCGAGTTGACCAGCGGATTGCCGTCAGGTCCGAACGTGGGAAGGATTGGAATCGCCATCTGCCAGGGCACAACGAACATACTCTATGCCATCTACGCCGATTCAATAGGCTATTTCGAATCGGTATTTAAGACAACTGATGGTGGCAATACATGGACACCGACGGGCGGCCAGCCTTCGTCTTATCTGTACTACAGCTTCGGTTGGTATTTCGGGCAGATCCGCGTGCACCCTACGAATCCAGATGTCGTTTTTGTTCTGGGCGTACCGCTCTATCGCACGACCAACGGAGGCAACTCGTGGTCAGATGTCTCAGGCATACAGCATGTGGACCATCACGCGCTTGAGTTCGATCTGACCAATATGAATCATATTGTTGATGGCAATGACGGCGGTGTTTATACTTCCACCAATGGCGGTTCAGTCTGGACCAAGTCGTATAACTTGCCGATCACCCAGTTCTACGCGGCAACGATCGATCCGCTCAATCCTGAACGTACCTACGGTGGTACTCAGGATAACGGCACGATGCGGACGATGACCGGGAATATAGATGACTGGGAGATGATCTACGGTGGAGACGGGTTCTACTGTATCGTGGACTACACCAATGCTAATATCATCTACGCGGAGTACCAGTATGGGAATCTCGCCAAATCAACGAACGGCGGTAACAATTTCTACTCAGCAACCAGCGGCATAAGTTCCAATGACCGTACTAACTGGTCCACGCCCGTTATCATGGACCCCAACGACCATCTTGTTCTGTACTACGGAGCTAACCGTTTATACAAAACAACGGATGGTGCGGGTTTCTGGAATGCGATCAGCGGTGATCTCACGAATGGTCCTGGTTCAGGTAACCTGACTTACGGCACGATCACGACGATCGCGGTGTCCGGGACCGACGGCAGTGTCATATATGTTGGGACGGATGATGCGAATGTCTGGGTGACGACGAACGGAGGGACGGACTGGACAAGCATCAATACCGGTCTGCCCGACCGGTGGGTGACGCGGGTCGCGTTCGACCCGGATGATGCCGCTATTGCTTACGTGACGTTTTCTGGGTATCGCCATGATTCGTACTTACCGCATGTCTTCCGGACGACGAATTACGGGACGACGTGGAATGATATTTCTTCGAACCTTCCCGAGGTTCCGATCAACGTGATCGTGATCGACCCTGAGAATACTTCTGTTTTGTATATCGGAACGGATTACGGTGTTTACTATACGACTGATGCAGGTGGTGGTTGGCAGCCGCTTGGCACAGGCTTGCCTTTCAGCGCGGTTGACGATCTTATATTACATAATGGTGCGCGTATATTGAGGGCGGCAACCCATGGCCGTTCATTCTTTGAATTCGACCTGGATCAGATAGGGGTAGCGGAACAGGAAGAATTGACCGGGATCGATGTAAAAGGCATAGTTCTTCAGGTTACAAGTCCAGCGCGTAACGAAATCAGCATATACTACAGTCTCTCCAGGACGAGTTCGGTGCGGATTGATGTTTATGATATCGCCGGTCGGCGAATACATAATTTACTAAATAGTACTGTCAGCGCCGGGAAATACGAAATGAGCACGGTATTGAACTTGCCAGCAGGTACATATTTCGTGCGCCTCGAAGCTCAAGGTGAGGGGATAACGCAGAAAATAAATATCGTAAAATAGAGACTTATTACACAAAAAGTGTAAAAAGTGTATGCCTGTCCCCATTGAGGGTTGACAGGCTGGAATCTATTTGTATAATTTGTCTAACTGTAAAGAGGGAGGTCCTATGAAACGATGTATATTGGTTGTAGCAATGGTGCTACTCACCCAGGTGTATGCCGGTTCCCTTACCGAAATCTTCTTTCAACCTTGCCCAAGAGCACATAGTATTATGGTTACCGATACAGATGATGATAGAATAATTCTGTACGGAGGTGACCAACAGCAGGATGGCTCGCGCTACTATAGTGACGTGTGGGAGTTCGACCTGACTGATATGACGTGGTGTCCTGTTGATGTCAGCGGGCAGCCGCCGTCGGACCGCACATATTGCGCGTCTGCATATGATGCGACAGGAGACCGGGTGATCATCTTTGGTGGTTGGTATGAGTTTTCATTTTTCAATGATGTCTGGGAACTCGACCTTGAGTCCGGAAGTGAAGCCTGGCAGATGCTCTCAACATCAGGTACCACCCCCGCTGCTCGGGAAGCAGCAACTTGTGTGATTGATCCGGTTAACAACAGGATGATTATGTTTGGCGGTTATGACCTGACAACGAGTGCACGAAATGACGTGTGGGAACTTGATCTATCTACGCTGACCTGGACCCAGCTATTCCCGTCAGGGGCGAGTCCTGTGCCAAGGTATGCGCACGCCGCGATCTATGATCCGGTCGACCACCGGATGATTGTTTTTGGTGGTATTGCGCCGTATTCACCAGGCTTCAATGATGTATGGGAACTTGATCTTACTGACGGGGCTGAGGCTTGGCAGCAATTGAGCCCGACTGGTGCAACACCACCTGCAAGATGCAGGCACTTCGGTGTTTACAACAGCGTGTCAAATGAAATGATCGTTGGTTTTGGATACGATTATACTTCTGGCACGATATTGTACAACGATGTATGGGTACTTGATCTGGGCTCGCCCGAGTGGCGAGATGTTTCGAACGGTGGATTTGCAATTACGGCGAGAAGAGGGGCATGCGCTGCATTTTGTCCTGATGATGAGGTCACCTATATCTTTGGCGGGCATGTGATGCTTAGTCAATACTGCTACGAAACTTATCTGTTAGACCTCGATCCGACCGCAGTAGAGGAATACGACAAAAACAAGGTTTTTGATAATGAGTATCTGAAGATCGAGACAAACCCGAATCGAGGCCCGGTCAGAATGGATTTATATATTCCTGAACCAGAAGTGGTATCGCTGAAGGTTGTCGATGTATCAGGCAGAGTCGTGAATACGCTCATTGACGGAATGCGTTATTCTGGCCATTGTATCGCCGTGTGGGAAGGTGCAGATAATCAGGGTAACCGATTACCTGCTGGTACCTATTTTGGCATTCTGGAAATGGGCGATCAGGTGGTCGTAAAAAAGGCGGTGGTGGTCAAGTAAAGGAACTGCTGCAAAAGTGCATGCCTGTCCCCGGCCGCAAGTACAAGATTGAGATAGAGATTTTCCAAGGCAAGGGTGGCCAGCTCCAGAAGGAGAGGGACCAGATAATCTACCCCGATCTGATCAGAGAAGGCATATGCGCTTGGATGTATAGGGGAGATGGCGAGAAGAGTTATCAAAGAGGTCAGAAGTTTTCATATCCCGAAGATAAAGAAAAAATATGTCCCTGGTTGCTTGACAGCCTTAGCGGCGTCCTCAAGGCGTTGAGCGCTGGTGAAACTCTGAACTGGGATTACAAAGATACGCCGTATGAAAAAGTTATCGATCCCGGGGGCGTGACCACTGAATACGTGCGTTGCGTCGATCCGACGGCATCGGGTATTGTGGTGAAGATAACAAGGACAAGAGTATCCGACGAATAGAACCATTCACATGATTAGTCAATTACAGAGTTTCGTATGTGTCTTACCGTACAGAGCCAATAGCTCTGCCTTTCATCAATTATTCTTCCTGAAATTATGCATGAAAAAGCATTGACTTAGGTCAGAATCCAGCTATAATCAACGTTAAGATTTAGTATTGTGGTGGGTAGGCATTTTAAATAACTTTAGTTGATTTTTTCTGTTAACTGATTTTAGGCATAGAGGGAGGAACTGATGAAACTGAGATCAAGAAATGTCTATCTTGTAGGTCTGATCCTACTATTGAGCGTTGCAACGCAGGGTATATCATCTGTATCAAGTGATGGCGATGCGGTATTTCAACGCATCACTGAGAATGGGCCGATCATTGTCAGAGAACCAGGTTTACCCAATTATGGGGGCTCTGGTATGCCGGACGACCCTGCGGTTGTTTGGTCGTACAATCTAACAGATGCGATATACAATACAACATGCAATACGGTCGACGGTTACGTGTTTGCCGGTACCTATCTAAACAATCCATGGGAGGCTGAATTGTTCGCGCCGACTGGTGGTGGTATACCAGAATGGGTACACGGCGGTACAGAGTTCTACACCGATGCTGGCGACAATGTCTTCACTCTGGCGGCTGTGGATGAGGAAGGCGGGGGAGTGAACGTGATCAAATGGACTGGCCCGGGAAACGGCACGCCGGACTGGACTACGAACTTTATAGATTATGCCGTTGCAAGCTACGGGCCATGTGTGGTTTCGGACGACGGCTCGACCATAGCAGCCATTGCCGCGCCGGCCGGAACGGATGCTCATCTGTTGCTGTTCGATGCCGACTCAGCCACACCGCTGATCGATTATACAGCAACCGGCTGCGGTTTTCCAAGGTACGTAAAGATCAATGCAGACGGCCGCTATACGGCATTCATCGCACTTGCTACCCTGATTGTTTTTGACCGCGACAGCCTCAATGTGCGCGCGCAGATTCCAATGGGAGCCAGTAACAGTGCTCTTGATATATCCGGCGACGGCAATCTTGTCGCATATGGATGGCCTTCTCTGGTGCTTATGGAATGGAACGGATCATCCTATCAGAATCTCTGGTCTTATACGGTTGGAGGTGGCTATTACCTGAGCAAGATCGCCATCTCAAACGATGGGTCGACAATGGTTTCATGCTGGTATATTGCCCCACATAATACCTTCAAGGTTGTAGTACATGATACGGGTTCATCCACACCATTATGGATCTACGATTATCCCGTGTCCAGTGGAACATATCAAGAAGTATGTTTTGATATCGACATAACCGATGACGGGTCCTATTTTATCATAGGAAGTTGGGGCGACGATGCGAATATCAATCCGGAAGTGCATATCTTCCAGCGGGATGCTACTCCCCATATATATTACACAGTAGATATGCCGGGCTCGATGTTCTCGGTTGACATCTCGAATGACGGAAGTTATGCTACTGCTGCCGGCAAACACGTTCATGCCAATGCGATGGGACGCGGAGGCGACATTGTGCTTATCAACACGGGCATAACCGGCATCGATGACAACAACTTTACAGGTTACGCCGGCGATGCCATGCAAATCGCCTGTTACCCCAATCCGTTCACCTACTCCACTGCTATACGCTACTCGATCACAACGGGTGATAAAGAAACACAAGTCAAGATCTATGATGCTGCGGGCAAGTTGGTGAAGTCTCTATATCCAGTATCGAGCAGCCAGAATCAAGTATCTGCAGTTTTTTGGGACGGTACTGACAGATGTAACAGGCAACTGTCCGGCGGGGTGTATTTTGTAAGGTTGGAAACGGAAAATAGCAGCACTACCGAGAAAATTGTAAAACTGGAATAGCGCACGTATTTATATTTACACTTCGTTTGGATATCATCTTCAGATTATGAAGAAGGAGGTATGGTGAGGAAGTTATCGATTATTTTAGTTATTATAGCATTCATGAGTTGTGGTTTGCTCGATGAGATCGATCTCGGTTCGATTGCCTGGCATGCCACGAGTGTTATCAGGTTGGAGAGCAGTTTGCTCGGCGAAACGACCGATATCAGCGTCAATATTGCATGGCGCTGGTTGCTGGAACGGCCATCAGGTCAGGGTATAATCGTTGAGCGCAGCATAGGAAATGCCAATTCTTATGCGCCGATCGATACGGTTGCACCGATTGAGACACTCATGACCTATCTGGACAGGGATACAATTCTACAACCAAATACCACGGTTTTCTACAGATTGGGGTTTCTGGAAGGCGGTTCGATCGATTATTTCAAGACAGTTGAAGTTACGCTACCGCCTGAGCAGCATTTCTATTCACCCATACAGGATACCGTAGGAAACGATACCCTGTCACTGGTATTTGCGCGGTTGCAGGATTTCAATGACTGTGAGGTTTCCATATACAGGGCATTTGTGACCGATCCCGAAAGTCTGATGAATCTTGTGAATCCTTTGTTCGTTGATACGTTGACATATCCAGATACATCACTGGTATTGCCTCTGCCAGACAGTGTGTATGCTGATACGAGCATTTATACGATCAGGTTGCTCTCGCTCAATGAAGTGGAGGTTTCACAAGGTAGCATTACCAACGTTTCGACGACTTTGTCGAGCGGTTTCAGGGCTTTCTTTAAGAACCCATAAGGGACCTACCCCGATATTAAGCGGGAGGGAGAGCAATTTCTATTGCTCTCCCTCCCGTTCTGTATTTCAGTAAGTTACCAGTTTGTCACGACCACGTATCTGAACTGTCTGCTCCCAAGAGTTGCCGTGAAATCATAACTCTACTGATGCAGATCTATCATACCTGCTATCCACGAATATTCGTTCTACGTAGAGATGTCTGAGAACATTTATAGAAATCAAACAACCCCAACCATTGTCTGAATTGTATTTCTGACGGTTTCGCGCGTATAGGAAATTCAAGATCGCGGGACAATCTCTTCCACTGGTTGTGACTGAAAACGTGCTTGTAATTCGATTTCAGATCTTTCCTCCACGCGCCGAAACCGCGTTTAATGAACTGCTCGTAAGCAGATATATCAGCCGCCGAGACTAATGAAGAGGTTCTTTTTTCTATATGCAGCATGACGACATCCACGTTGGGGACTGGGGAGAAGTCAGTTCGTTTGAAACGCCTTATTATCTTTGGCCTGAAATGTGGCTTCAGCAAGACAGAAAACTGGGTAGTCCTTGGCGTGCCAGTGAATTTCTCGGCTGCTTCTCGTTGCACGATAAGATAAGCATCTGCTGGTGAATTTGCGGCGCAGAGTATTTTTCTAATGGCAGCTGAGGTTATGTTGAATGGCATATTCGCAAAAACCTTATAACAAGATTCTTTGATCCTGAATCTCAAGAAATCGGCATTATATAGAATGATATTGTCATTGAATTCAAATTTCTTCTTCAATTTCAGATACAGAACATGATCCTTCTCGATGGCAATTACCTTTTTAGCTCTTTTGCAGAGTTCTGCTGTCAGTATCCCTTTACCCGGACCTATTTCATAGACAATGTCGTCCATGGCGATCGAACTTCCATTTAGCAATGAAACAGCCAAACGACGTTTTGCCAAAAAATTCTGTGCCAATGATTTTTGATTACTTGTTGCCATAGCATGATTCTCCAAACCTTTGAAGCAAAATGGCAATTATGACCGATTCAATAAACAACTATTGGTCGATGTTATGTTCTTTTGTTTTTGGTAACGATTTGAGGGTTTGGCTGTCGAACAGCCAATTCCCATCGTGTGGTTTAGAGTCCGCGTTGCCCTGCGGACTAAGCAATTACCTAATCATGCTATTCACTACGCATTATACGCAAATTGATTGTTATTGTCAATGCTTCGGCTGAGATATGAAATAGCCTTTTGCCCTGGCTATTATTTCTTCTTATAAACGAGCCATTCAACAAGCAAGAGAAACAGAGGGAAAGAAATACTCAATACGATCTGAGTGTCCAGGCCAATTAGGCTTTCCCCTTTGGTCATGTTTAGCGACCGGAACAATAAAAATATGATGGCCCCCAATGAAAGGCTTTGCAGTATGCCGAAGATCCAGAATATCTTAGTATTCATGGTTGTTCTCCTTTCATGTAAATGTAATTTCATTTGTTAAATAATATCAAATCCAGCGAAGTATACAAAACCCACTGGTTTCATGACAAGCATATTCTATAATATCTGTTCCCGGTAAAATAGTCAAGATATTATGAAATACAAAAAGCCATAACGTAAACAGAGGAGGGTCTATTGACAGGCAACCGATGACTGAATATAGTCATCAGAAGATAATTTTCGTAGTTTTCGATATATCGCTACACAACGAAAGGAGTAAGTGATGGTACATGAAATTTCTTTGGTACTCTGTATGATAGGCGTCATCTTTTTTGTTTCCACTGTGTCGGCTCAGGAGCCGGACGATGTAAACGTGTGGATAGCGAGTTATGATACGGTATGGCAGACTGTGAATGAGCACCACTATGATTCCACCTTCGGTGGACTCGACTGGAACGAGATCCATGATAGATACTACAACCTTGTTGTGAATGTGAAGGATGACGATGGTTTCATCGAGATAGTGAACAAGATGCTTGCCGAACTGAAACTTTCCCACTACGCCGTTTTCCACATGAAGAAAATAGCCGCTTCAGGTTCGCCGCTGGTCTCCGATGGAACTATCGGCCTCGATATTCGCCTTCTTGATAACAAGGTTGTCGTCACGTCGGTCAAGCCCGGGTTTCCCGCGGCCGAGGCCGGCTTGAAGATCGGGTACGCTTTGGAGAGTATCGACGGTATCTCAATTGAGCAGATCATTGCCGAAGCTGAGTCCAGAGAGATTTCGATTTACAATGAACGCAAGAGGCTGTCCGACATTGCCGATAATGTATGTGGCCGTTTCTTTGGCGATGCCGGAACATCGATATCATTAACCTTTCGAGATGAGTTCAATGCTTTGCATGAAACCACAATGATCAGGAAACAGAGGGTCGGAAAAACGATGATAGACGAGTCCCTGCCACCGTTCTATGTGGACTTTGAGGCCAGGCGAATGGACGACAACATCGGATATATTAGCTTCAGCGCCTTCCTACCACCGGTTGATGAGCGCTTCAGTCAGGCGATCGACACCATGGGCGACATGCGCGGGCTTATCATTGACATCCGTGGAAATCCGGGCGGGATGCATGAGGTGGGGGAAGCCATCGTCTCGAAACTCCTGCAGAAGGAGACTCTGTTCTCGGTTTTCAGATACAGGGATAGAACGGAGGAGGTAGTGGTTCAGCCGGCTGAGAAGACATACGATGGACCCGTGGTGGTAATGATCGATGTAATGAATGCATCGGCCAGCGAGCGCTTTTCCGGATGTATTCAGTCTGTCGGACGCGCGGTTGTTATCGGGGAGAGGAGTTCCGGGTCGGTCGGACCTTCTGACATAAAGGAGTTACCCAACGGGGCTTCGTTTATGTACCTGATTTCACAATCATTGACGCCCGACGGCACGGTGCTCGAAGGGCATGGTGTGATCCCGGATATTGTCGTGGGTTTGGACAAGCAAGCGTTGCTTGCTGGTAGGGACACGCAGCTGGAACGTGCCGTTGAATATATCAATAATGAAACACGCTAAAGAAGAAAAGTCGTAATTTCGCTGAAAACTACTTTCTGTAAATCATATCAGAGATCTTCACATCAGGATGATGGTATTTGTTCTGGTATTCCACTATTCTACCGTGAATCGCATCTTTCGGACACCATTGAAAGCAGGCGTAGCAATTCTCGCACCCATGTTGCCACGTGGGTCTTTTATCGACCATCTTGACGTTCTGGACAGGGCATATTTTGGCGCATACACCGCATCCATTACACTTATCGTTTACCCTGAAGCTTCTGTCCGCAAACATAGTGAGTTCATCATAGGAACCTGATGAGGATTTTGAGAGATCCCTGAATCGTGAGACGGCTGCTTGTTTCTGGAGGAGAAAGAAAGGAACGAGTATAGAACGGGCAATATTGCTGAGTGTCTCCAATTTGGCTTTTTTGCGACCATCTATAATACTCTGAATAATATCCAATTTTCTTTCGGCACGAGCAAATAGGACCTGCCGTTTTCTATTGTCGGCGTCGATGTCCGTTTCGAGTTCCTTATTGAAGAATGCGTGCCCGATTTTCTGAATAGCAGAATATGAAATACTCATTCTTACTGCATACCCGGCAGAGAGTGCGCCGCTTCTGGATTCGATCGCCGCAGCCAGGTTGCCGATCGTAGCACCGGGCATGCCGCCGTGAGTGCATATCGCAAACAGATATTTTGACTCGATACCTTCCAATGTGCCAACAAATCTCCTGACGATCAACGGTATGCCGCTCTCACCAAAACTTGCATGGTAAACAGGGAATACTATCCCGACTATGTCCGCATCCGGTCTGATGGCTTTGTTGCCGACAACCGAAGCGATAGGTATCAGTGTGCCATTCGTCCTTCTCGCAATGCCCCGTGCAGCTGCGAGTGAGTTGCCCGTGCCAGAAAAATAGTATATGATCGTGGCCATGATTGGTAGTATTTTACAATGATAGCGTGAATGTGCTAAGTGTCAAGCTTCGAGGGTCTATGTTAGATCGTATGGAGAGTATTCTATTTTGTGATCACCACTTTCTTTATGACCTCGATGTTTTCCGCGTTTGCTTTTACAAAATAGATGCCCGCGCTCAGATCTTCCATGGAGATCGTGGTTTCGCTTGCAGATTCATTTAAATCGTCTGTTTTAACCATGCTGCCGAGGATGTCATATATCTCGACAGTACGTAGTGGTGTAGACGCATTAATGGTCAGTATGGTTTTCGTAGGATTTGGAAAGACATCCAAAAAGAGAGGCGAAACACGCGGCGTCAATTCTTCAATGCCTGTCAATGAATCCCGAATCACAGATACAGTTGAACCGCTGTAATTTGCCACATAGGTCCGGTTCTGAACAGGATTCCAGGCAAAGGCACGAGGCCAACCACCGACCGTGATGGTGGTAATCACGCTGTTGCTCGCGCCATCGATCACGGTGACATTATTGCTCCCAGCATTTGCGCAGTAGACCTTGTTGTTGACCGAATTGTAGACCAGGGCACCAGGACTATTACCGACCGCGATGGTCGTAATCACATTGTTGGTCGCGCCGTCAATCGCGGTGACATTATTGCTGCCTCCATTTGCGCAGTAGACCTTGTTGTTGGTGGGGTTATAGGCTAAGGTCCGAGGTTCATCACCGACCGTGATATTCGTAATCACGTTGTTGGTTACACCGTCAATTACGGTGACATTATTGCTACCCTCGTTTGCGCAGTAGACCTTGTTGTTGACCGAATTATAGACTAAGGGCAAAGGTTGATCGCCGACCGTGATGGTCGAGATCACATTGTTGGTTACACCATCGATCACGGTCACGTCATCGCTTGCAAAATTTGCGCAGTAGACCTTGTTGTTGCTTGGATTGTATACGAAAGCCCAAGGATCATTGCCGACCGTGACGTTCGTGATGACACTGTTGGTCGCACCGTCAATCACGGTTACATTACCGCTACCTCCATTTGCGCAGTAGACCTTGTTGTTGGTGGAGTTGTGGACTAAGGCGTGAGGATAACTACCGACTGTGATAGTGGTAATCACACTATTAGTCGCGCCGTCAATCACGGTGACATTACCGCTCGAAACATTTACGCAGTAGATCTTATTGTTGGTTGAATTATAGGCTAAGGCCAGAGGATGATCACCGGCAGTGATGGTCGTGATCACGCTGTTGGTTGCCCCATCGATCACGGTCACATTATCGCTTCCATAGTTTGCGCAGTAGATTCTGTTATTAGTGGTGTTATAGACTAACGCAATAGGGGAATTTCCCACTGCAATCGTCGTCTCAAGCCATTGGGCTGATGCGAGCAGCGGGAGACATAGACTAATAGAAGTGAATATTAATACATACTTCTGTTTACTTATCATGAGTTCCTCCCTGTGTAAATTCAAAAACATGACGAGTTCAAGCAAATAGCCTCAGATAATGCTACCTCTATTACGCTGTTTGTCAAGCAAAAAAAACCTGGTAGAAACTACAAATGGTAGATTCATATGGCGATTTATCCGCCGAGGCATTGAGTTACCAACTCATCCGTTGACGTTCCGAAGAAATCCGCTATAATTCTACTGATATTCGTTACCTACTATCAGCGTTGCGACTGTAGCTCAATCCGCCGAAAAATATGGCGGAATAGAGCGACGGACTTCCATCTCTGTCTCGACGATATCGAGACTTCGATATCGAGAGAGAATCCGAATATACTACACTTTGAAATCGCTGAGATTACGGTGTATCAATGCTTTGCGGAAATTTTGCTCTTTCTCGCTATTGAACGGAATTCTACCTAATTCCGTGTATTCTATGCCTACTTGTCCCGCATCATAGTGGGTTTGTAAATTCGTAGGCGGGGAATTGGACCAAAAGTGGACCAAATGAAAAGAGGGGAGTGATTACATCACTCCCCTCTTAACTCCTTGTTGCTACAATAATCTATTTTGTGACTATCAATTTTTTGATGAACTCCGTATCTGCAGTATTCACTTTCAAAAAATAAATGCCTGCACTCATGTTTCGCACCGAGATGGTTTTCCCGTGTTCATATTTTGTCATATCTTCTGCTCTTAACAACTTACCAAGGACATCATAGAACTCTATGCTCTGCACTGCTGCCACTGTATTGATCATGAAAGATGTCTTTGCAGGATTAGGATAAACGACAAAGTCGTTGCGAGCCGAAGGCGTGGCAATCTCCGTGTTTTCTTCTATGCCTGTTAGCGAGTCCCGAAGCACCGAAATACTTGAACCAGAATAATTTGCCACATAAGTCCGGTTCTGGACAGGGTTCCAGGCAAAGGCAAGAGGGTAATCTCCGACGGTAATCGTGGTGATGATAGCATTACTCGCGCCGTCAATCACCGTAACATTAGCGCTATCACCATTAGCACAGTAGACTTTGTTGTTGGTTGGATTGTAGACCAGAGCACAAGGGACATCTCCGACGGCGATCGTGGTGATGATTGTATTGCTCGCGCCATCAATCACCGTAACAGTATTGCTGCCACTATTAGCGCAGTAGACCTTGTTGTTGGTCGGATTGTAGCCCAGGGCACAAGGCCAATCTCCCACCGCAATCGTGGTAATGACCGCGTTGCTCGCGCCGTCAATCACCGTGACAGTATTGCTCATTTGATTAGCGCAGTACACCTTGTTGTTGGTCGGATTGTAGCCTAGGGCACAAGGCCAATCTCCCACCGCAATCGTGGTAATGACCGCGTTGCTCGCGCCGTCAATCACCGTGACAGTATTGCTACCCCAATTAGCGCAGTAGACCTTGTTGCCGGTCGGATTGTAGACCAGAGCTTGAGGCTCCTCTCCGACGGCGATCGTGGTGATGACCGTATTGGTTGCGCCGTCGATCACCGTGACATTATCGCTGTACTGATTAGCGCAGTAGACCTTGTTGTTGGTCGGATTGTAGACCAGAGCACAAGGTCCGCTTCCCACGGCAATCGTGGTGATGACCGCGTTGCTCGCGCCGTCAATCACGGTTACACTACCGCTGGACTTATTTGCGCAGTAGACCTTGTTGTTGATCGGATTGTAGACCAGAGCAAAAGGTCCGCTTCCCACGGTAATCGTGGTGATGACCGCGTTGCTCGCGCCGTCAATCACCGTGACATTGCCGCTACCCCCATTAGCGCAGTAGACCTTGTTGTCGGTCGGATTGTAGACCAGGGCAAAAGGTCCGCTTCCCACGGTAATCGTGGTGATGACCGCGTTGGTCGCACCGTCAATCACCGTGACATTATCGCTATAACAATTAGCGCAGTAGACCTTGTTGTCGGTCGGATTGTAGACCAGGGCAACAGATCCGCTTCCCACGGGAATCATGGTAATGACCGCGTTGGTCGCACCGTCAATCACCGTGACATTACCGCTATTCCAATTAGCGCAGTATACCTTGTTGTCGGTCGGATTGTAGACCAGGGCCCAAGGGTAACTCCCGACGGGAATCGTGGTCATGACCGCGTTGGTCGCACCGTCAATCACCGTGACAGTATTGGCGCCAAGATCAGCGCAATAGACCTTGTTGTTGGTCGGATTGTAGGCCAGAGCATGAGGGGTATCTCCGACGTAAATCGTGGTGATGACCGTATTGGTCGCACCGTCAATCACCGTAACAGTATTGCTGCCACTATTAGCGCAGTAGACCTTGTTGTTGGTCGGATTGTAGACTAGAGCATAAGGCTGATCTTGGACGGCGATCGTGGTGATGACCGTATTGCTCGCACCGTCGATTACTGTAACATTATCGCTTGCTTCATTAGCGCAGTAGACCTTGTTGTCGGTCGGATTGTAGACCAGGGCATAATTATTTGAACATGTAGGTATCCTTGCGATTTTTGCATTGGTTGCGCCATCAATTGCAATCACACAATTTCCGTGTTCACCGCCCACATATATGGTATTATTATTGCTATTATAAGTGAAAGCGCATGGTGTGCACACCCCAACAAGGGAATCGGGCACATAGATCGTTGTTTCCAGCCATTGCCCAGATACGATCATTGGCAACAACAACAGAGCAATGCCAACAAACAACAGATACTTCTGTTTAGTAACCATACTCACCTCCATATACCTAGATAGTTCTACCGATATCTACCAATATTTCGGAGCTATTCTAATCCACTTCTATCATATGTCAAGCACAATAATTATGACCACAGCGGATTATAAATCCACAGCGGTCCTTTTGTAGGACATATAGAGGACATATAGGGTCAGACCGTGAAACTAGAAACTACGACTTCGGTGTCTGGCGTGGCGATTGAGTAGCACAGCAATGTTCGCGATTCCCTAGCACTTTTATGAAAGAGCTAGGTCACTCGAACGATAACATGTTTTGTTGATTACTAACAGCAATTCGTTATAATTGAACCGTTATCCGTCATCTGTTATCGGATATCGGTCTTGCGCCTGTAGCTCAACTGGATAGAGCGACGGATTTCCATCTCTGTCTCGAAGATGTCGAGACGTCGATATCGAGAGAGAATCCGAATATACTACACTTTGAAATCGCTGAGATTACGGTGTATCAATGCTTTGCGAGGATTTTGCTCTTTCTCGCTATTGAACGTCCCGTCCTGCTTGAAGGACGGGGATACTCGTTTCCTTATTCTTGAAAATCATAATAAGAGAAACGGTAGAATTCTACCTAATTCCGTCAATTCTATGCCCAAATTGGACCAAAAGTGGACCAAATGGGAACGAGAGGAAAGTAGTAATACTTTCCCCTCGTTTTGTTAGATTCCAAAATCTCACTATGTTGACAGCAATTAATTATCAGATAGAATAGTTCAAAAAGCAGGATTGCAGATATGATTATTCAGTGTCTATGTATATTACCCATTCTTATCAGTTCTTTTTATTCAAAAGATATTACGCTTGGCTATCCAGATACAATTACAATACTGATAAATCCAACTAGGGTTATTGAAAAAAACGATACTATCTTGGTTCTCGATCAAGAAGGCAAATTCGAGATTATCAAAGAATACACGTTGGATGGTTTCTTTGTTAGGGCTCGACTATACAATCCAAGAGCAGATACATCTACTTTCACGAGCGGGTCGCAAAAAGTAGATGCTCGGTACGGCAAGTTAGCAGACAGTTTAATAATGGCCAATGTAGACACAAAGACAAAATACGGTCTTATGGCTGGGAAAGAAGGACGTTGGCATGAAATGATTTTGGAAGGTGATAGTCTAGTTTGGTTAACGGGCTCATGGCAAGCAGGAGACGGCGGAGGCTTGACGCTCATATGTATCGACGTGCGGGATTCGACACTTTATGCTGTTGGGACGGGACCCTACTATAACGAATACAAAATCTACTCAATAAGATCGAGAATAATACGTCCTCAGAAACCAGCCTCCTATTTTTATGTCGGCTTACGGTATGTCTACTTTATCTCAAGTGAATTCCTGTTTCAGTATGACCGAAAACTTCGCTTCGTGAGAAAAATCGGAATTGAAGCAAACCAGTGTTTCAAAGAGCCCTGTGGCATCGCACTCGGTAACCGGGGTCTTGTATATATTACGGACTTTCGTTTGGGTACTATCTGGGAATACAGGCCCGGAGGAAAATCACTAAATTTGAAGCCAATGATAGTGAGCGAAGAGATTAGTCCAGAAACGCCAACATTTCTCAGCTTCTCTAAGACTAGTGGGTTATGGGTAACAGATATTGAACACCGCGTTGTAAAGAACATCGATTACAGTAGCGCCATAAGGTCCTTTACAGTCGACAAAATCAGTGTTCAACCTGGAGGTACCAACTATAGGATTGCTGTTACGGATAGTATGGTATACATCTATTACCAAAGTAAAGTCTACGGTTACACTCTAATTGGGCAATATCAGAAAACGTATGAACGTGATGATTATGAGGGTAAGAAAGATGACATTATATGCATGGACAACGCGGGCAATTTTTATATGTTCAAACGAGAGGCAAATTGGAGTGATGTGACGTTTTATCGAATCGATCCAATCGTGAATGACACCAACATAATCTCCTTGCCTGATTCAATTCAACCACATCGAATGATATGGTCTAATGCCTACCGCTGTGGCGATACGCTTTATATGCTCGGAGAGAGTCATATATACCGCCCAGAAGGCTTGTCTTCTCATTTCCGTGGGTTTTTTGTCTTTGTTAACGATACCTTAAGCACCACGATTTCAGAATCGGAATTTGAAGAGGGATTACCACTGAAGATTACAGATTTTGCGGTTGACTCATATGGGCTGATTTGGGTTGTGGATATCGAGAACCGGGTTGTTCAAAGATATCGATTGATGCCCGATTAATAATACAACAACACGGATTATAAGTCCTCAACTCCCTGGAATGACACCAAGAATGAACCAAAGAAAAAGGGGAACAGTCAAATTACTCCCCTTTCGTTCCATTATTTCTGTAATACGCTATTTTGTCACGACCAATTTTCTAATTAGCCCAGTTCCCTTGGTTTGCGCTTTCAAGAAATATACGCCGGCGCTCAGATGCTGTACTGTAATCGTGGTTGTATTTTCAGGTTTTGTCAGAGTTTCTGTTTTCACGAAATGGCCGCGGACGTCGTATATATTGATGCTGCGCATCTGTTTGGAAGCGTTGATGGTGAATGCCGTTTTTGTGGGATTGGGATAGATGTCCAATATGAAACTCGAAGCGTTTTTCTTTAGCTCTTCTACGCCTGTCAATGAATCCCGAATCACAGAGACATTTGAGCTATAGTAATTTGCGACATAGGTCCGGTTCTGAACAGGATTCCAGGCAAAAGCACGAGGCTCCTCACCGACTGTGATGGTCGTAATTACGCCATTGGTCGCTCCATCGATTACGGTCACATTATCGCTCGCCATATTTGCACAGTAGACCTTGTTGTTGGCTAGATTATAGATTAAGGCACGAGGCGTACTACCGACCGAGATGGTCGTAACCACATCATTCGTCGCTCCATCGATCACGGTCACATTATGGCTGTACTCATTTGCGCAGTAGACCTTGCTGTTGGGAGGATTATAGATTAAAGCACAAGGCCAATCACCGACCGTGATGGTGGTAATTACGCTATTGGTTGCCCCATCAATCACGGTCACATTATCGCTTCCAGCATTTGCGCAGTAGACCTTGGTGTTGGTCGGATTATAGACTAAGGCATAAGGAACATCACCGACCGAGATGGTGGTAATCACGCTGTTGGTCGCGCCATCAATCACGGTCACATTATCGCTACCCCCATTTGCGCAGTAGACCTTGTTATGAGTGGAATTATAGACTAAGGCACCAGGATAATCGCCGACCGTGACGGTCGTAATCACGTTATTGGTCGCGCCATCGATCACGGTGACAGTATTGCTATACAAATTTGCGCAGTAGACCTTGTTATGAGTGGAATTATAGACTAAGGACCAAGGTTCATCATCAACCGTGACGGTCGTAATCACGTTATTGGTCGCGCCATCGATCACGGTGACATTATCGCTCCATTGATTTACGCAGGAGACCTTGTTGTTGGTCGGATTATAGACTAAGGCACGAGGATAATCACCGGCCGTGATGGTCGTAATCACGCCATTGGTCGCCCCATCGATCACGGTGACATTATCGCTGTCCCGATTTGCGCAGTAAACCTTGTTATGAGTGGAATTATAGGCTAAGGCACCAGGATGATCACCGACCGCGATGGTGGTCTCAAGCCACTGGGCTGATAGAAACAGCGGTAGACATAATATGATAACGGCTGCCATCAGTACATACTTCTGTTTACACACCATAATCTCCTCCCTGTATACGTTTATAAGTCTACTAAAATTCAGTGGAAGTTCTGATTTATTGTAATTCGATTGCGCCGTGTGTCAAGCGCGAAAGTTATTAATACATACAGCGGATTATAAGTCCGTTACCTGTAGGCAAGTAT
>JAOUFJ010000032.1 GCA_029858255.1 candidate division WOR-3 bacterium
CGCACACCCGAACCAGAGGCGCCGATCGATGTCTTTGCCACAACAGGTAACGTGCACTGTGCAGTGAAGCGAAGTGCTTCGTTTCTGTCATAGAATATCCACGTACGCGGATGGGGTATCGAATTTGCCTCCAACCAGTACGCGAGCATCTGCTTATTCTCATAGATCAACAATTCTCCATATGACGGGTATATGCTCTTTTTCAAGACCTTGTTTACTACGAACAATCTCTCATCGTATATCCGTTTATGGATATCCACCGATGCAGGTGGCCGGGCAAGATAACAATCATAATCTTCACTGTGCACTATCTCCAGCCAATCACTCGCGAATAAATCAATAACCCGGTATTCAATGTCATGTTTACTGCTTTCACACGCGCGCACCCATTCCTGAAAGTTCCCCCCTGAACCGTCCTTCAAAATACCCAGCAAATAGGTCATATTCAACCCGCCCGCAGACAAATAAAGCCCTTGATTTGATCGCGTGTCACTGTAGACTCCTGTACAGTCGTTGGAGATCGTCCGTCCTTCGCGATACAGAGAATCTACCCTCTATCAAACGGTGGGCGGCCATTCCCATCTTTCTTCTGAAACCTTCGTGTTCACGCAGATAGATAATCCTTTCCATCAGCGTGTCTATGTCGTTATTCGGGATCGTGTATCCATTAACGCCATTCACGATGATCTCCGAATTACCTCCAACATCGAATGCGATCAACGGAACACTTGCCGCACCGGCTTCAAGAAGTGCTAATGAGAAACCTTCTATTTTTGAAGGCAGGACAAAAACATCGAATGTTCTGTAATACTGACTCACTTCAAGTACAAAACCCGGCATATGGAAGAATTCCTCCAGTCCCCGCCCTGAGATTTCCCTCTCAAGCCTGCGCCTCAGATCGCCATCACCGAGCAGGACGATCTTGAAATCTTTGATCCTGTCTTTCAACCGCTCCGCGATATTCAGAAAAAGCTCAAGTCTCTTAACGGCGTTGAACCTGCCGGCATAACCGATTATGAACTTACCATCATGAAGCTCCCCAAGTGATTCTGAAGAGAGATCGCCTTTTGAATTTTCTTCCACGGAATTATAGATCACCACCATTTTGTCCGGATCCAACTTCTCCTGTTTCCTCCTCACCCGGTAGTTCTCTTGGCAGGAAGTTACCACCTTGTCGGCGAGCATTGAAATCAGACGCATGGTCACAACATGATACCATTTTCTCCACAAACCCAGGCCGTGTTCGTTAAAGACCACCCTGTGACGGGTGAGTTTTCCGGGGATGATCGAAACCCGCTCCGCCCAGAACATGTGACTGTGGATGATGTCATATCTATTGGAAAGGAGATGCATAAACAGCAGCAACGCCGCAACGATCACATTCTTGCTACCTATTCTGTATAGCTTCACTTCCGGCGACAACCGTCGTGCCAGATCCCCTATCATATGGCAACCCAACGTAACATCATTCCCTTCTGCAGCCAGCGAATTTGCGTCGGCAACGGCCTGCTTTTCTGCTCCGCCGTAGCACAGTGTATTGACGACAATCAGTATCCTCATTGTCCCCCGCCTGCCGTCCGCCCGAACAAAACCCTTGAAAAAATCAGCGTGCAACGTCGAAGAAGGAACGCTACAAAACCGCAAAGCACAATTGGTTTGTTAAAGTGCATCAATAGATAATACGCATAGCCGTGAGGGTTTCTTTCATGCACGATTTCTCTCCAGTGGCGCACCAGAACATACAGAGCAACCACAAAAGGAAGGGCCAGGAGCAGCAAGGATCGTCCTGTCATTACCAGAATAATAATCAACGCCATGAAAATAATACCCTGTACGAAGAGACTGCGGGCACGCCTCGTCAGATCTGCGTAAGATCGCCCCTGGGGCATCGTCATTATCATTCCATAGGATAATCCCATGCGGTATGATCGCTTGAGAAGATCATAGAGCTTGTCGATTCCGTAATTGTGCACGGCCATCAAATTGTCGCTCTTGTATATCCGGTATCCTTGTTCACGGATGCGGTATCCAATTTCAGTTTCCTGCCCTTTTAGTATCAAAGGGTTATAGCCGCCGACCGTCTGCAGTACACTCTTCCTGAACGTGCCGCCGCCGCCCGGTGCTTCGACAAAACCCGTTTTGCGCGATGCCCACGGGTAATTCAACACCCTCGAAAGAAAACTCTTTTCACTCCTGCGTTCCTGAACATCTCCGATGACGCAGGCTATTTTCTCATTATCAAGGAGTCGCACTGCCTCCCTGAGATACCCGCTGTCTATCGTCATATCACCATCGACGAAGTGAATTATATCATACCTTGCTTCTCTAATGCCACGGTTCCGGGCCAATCCAGGAGACGGGAATTGACCGTGTTCTTCTACTGCGGCAATATTCAGTTGCCGGGCGATCTCCACACTCCGGTCACTCGATCCCGTATCAACGTAGATCACTTCGATCCTTTCAGCAGGATAGTCCATTTCACGAACCGAACGTATGCAATCGCTCAAATTCTGTTCCTCATCCTTGCCGATGATCACTACCGAAACAAAAGGAAGCTGTTCCATATCATTCACCAACCTGGAATCTGTCCTGCCAGATTACCCCGTTCAAGATCCGCCACACGATAGGTCTGTAAGAATCGTCATCACCGATCGCGGCCAAGATGTTTTCCTTCAATCCGTGCATATCATAAATGCTGCTTGCACGAGGCAGCCGGTCGATAATATCTTCAACAAAACGGGTTGCGCCGTTCAGAAGTTCCCGGTCAGGCATCTCGAAACCACGCTTGTCCGTGCGCAATCGTATTTTTTCAGGAATGATGCCTTTCATGGCTTCGCGGTACGCATACTTGGTGTAGCCGTTTCTCAATATCATGTTGGCCGGCAATTCGAACAGGTATTCCACCAGACGGTGATCCAAAAAGGGAACCCTGGCTTCGACCGAGAACGCCATCGAGTTCCTGTCCACCTGTCTCAATATACCAGGCAGATTTGTGAACCTTGTGAGTTCGTAGCTCTCCTTCTTAATCCATGACGAGAATTTGCGTGATTTGGGATAGAAATCCCGGTTCAGCAGTGGCGAGTTGCGGATATTCTCCCTTACAAAATCCGGATTGAGCCAACCCTTCACGTTCCTGAATACTGCGGGTCGGAAATCAACCGGCAGGACCCTGCGTGCGACACGCTTGCCTATGCTGCGCGCCACCTTGCTCAGCAGGAACGTTCGTCCTGTTCCGTACAGAGCAGAATTTTCGCCTAATTGAGTCAGAAACTCGCCGATCTTTCCGGAAACGGCCAGCTCGCCCAGTAGGTCAATATGGGGACCAATATAGTAACCACCCAGCAGCTCATCTGAACCCTGACCGTCGAGTATCACCGTGGCCCCGTTCTTCTTCGCCAGTTTATAAACGCTCCAGCCGCCGAATATACTGGCTGTCAACAGAGGTTCATCGTGGTGCCAGATGAAATCCTCCAGTTCCCTTTCAATATCGATGGGAACCGGGAATTCGAAAAAAGGTTCGACGCGGGATTTGTTTATCAGGATCTTTGCATAATGCGTCTCATCAACCCGCGGATCAATGGACCCGATCACGAAGACCTTGTGCCTGCGGACACTTCCCCCGGTTTGATTTATCCTGTCGACGATGCCGACAATTCCCGAAGAATCGAGACCTCCGGACAGACATGTTCCCAGTTCTACATCGGAACGCAAACGGATGCGGATGCTGTCCTCTAACAGGTCACGTATATCCCCGTATACTTTACGCTCATCCACGGCACCGTTGGAAACAAACACAGGCAGATCCCACCATGAACTCCGATTGAGAAACAGATCATCCCTTCTGGACAGATCGACCTCGAGGAATTCTCCCGGCAGCATCTTGTAAATGCCCTCGAAAAAAGTCTCTCTGGTTTCATTACCATAGGATCCGAGCGCGAGGAAATCAAAATACACCGAAGTATTGATACCGACATCAGAGGGCAGCAAGGAAATTATTTGCTTCACCTCTGAGCCGAAAATGAAATGCTCACTGTCAGAAAAATAGTAGAATGGTTTGATGCCCAGGCGGTCACGAGCACAAAATAGTTTCTTGAGGTTTCTGTCCAGAATACAGAAAGCCCACATACCGTTGAATTTTTCGAGGCAATCACTACCCCACTCAATGTATGACTTGAGTACTACCTCCGTGTCGGTGGCTGACGTAAAAGAATATCCGCGTCCCTCCAGTTCCTGACGGATCTCAATGTAGTTATATACTTCACCATTGTAAGCTATCCAGTACCGATAAGCGCCTTCGTGCATGGGTTGATGTCCGTTCGCCGATAGATCAAGAATAGACAGCCGGCGAAAGCCGACCGCGCCCATGACCGGTTCGTGCCGTCTCAGATCCATCAGATTCTCGTCTTTCCATTCTCGCACTTTCAGCTCGCTGTCCATCGTAACGTATCCGTAATCATCCGGGCCGCGGTATTTGACCATGTTATTCGCCGCGGCAAATTGTGCCGGTTCAAAATCATTCCTTACCGATAGATAGCCAACTATGCCGCACATATATCTGTCCCCTGCCGTCCGACTCCGGGAAAAGCACAATTTCTGTTATGTTCAATCATTGTTGTTGCCAAGTTCGCCTTTGACATACACACCAATTTTTTTCAGGTTGAACAACATCTTAAGTGAATTCAGGTCACCTTTTTCGATCCAGCCCATTATCAGAAGAGCACCGTATGTCACGATGAAATACCCCGGTAAGAAGATTATCTTGAAAGTCGCTCCATACATTGTGCTCAGATAGCCGTACAGGTAAGCGAATCCGATATAGTTGACGATCCCAAAAACAACATATTTTAAGTTGCTGTGCAGGCTCAATAATGGGCACTTTCGCTTCGCGTAAATCCGGTAAAGTACACCGGCGAACACACTGCTAAAGAGAAGCGTGAACGCTCCACCAGTGATCCCGAGATCGAACAGCAACGGATTCGGGAGCACACAGATAAGCACCATGAAAACAGCAAGATGTACCATGCTCAGGATTGCGAACAACCGGAAGAATCCCATGCCCGTTATCACGTTGCCATACGGTATGTTCAACACCATCAAAAACATGGCGATATTGATGATCGCCATGAGCGGAATAGAGGGAAGGTACTGACTGCCCAAAACCAATTTTACGATAACATCCGCATACAGCGAGAGAAATATCACCAGGGGCATTACAAAAATGAGAGTGAATCTCTCGAATCTATCGATCGTTGAATTTATATATCCAAGGTTACCCTCAGAGGTTGCTTTCGAAAATAGTGGAAGAAAAAGCATGCCCACGCTCGTTGCCATCATGAAAACGACGCTGCCGATCCGGTAGCTCGCCGTGTAGTATCCCAATTGTTCGGAATTGGTGAAGTGCTGGAGCATCACCTTGTCCACGTTATGCATGACTTTCGTTGCTATCCCGATGAACAATACCGGCACCGAAATACGCAGATAATCCATTGCCAGTTTTTTATCAAACTTCGCTCTGGGGCAACCCCTGAAAAGATACAAGATAACGGGGATCACCAGTATTGTCGCAATCAGATTCCCGAAGGCCAGTGCTACAGCTCGGTAACCCAGCAGCACGAGAGTGACCCGCAGCACCTGGTAAATAAAAGTCCTGATGAACTCCGGGATACTCTGCTTGGCCTGCTCGGTCTTGGCCGCGAAGGTTGTCCCCGGGATCAAGAGCAGCTGGTTGATCGTAATGGCCACGAGGAAGAGTATTATGACGTACTCGTGCGCCGTGCTCTCAAATGCAATATTGAGAACGTACCTCTGAACGAGCAAAATAACGACAACCACGATGAAGAAAACGAATGTATTAACGGTTTTCAGAACCGCGAACGTCGATATACACGAACCCACGTCCCTGCCTTCAGAAATTAATTTGACATGAGCCGGCCCTATCCCAAGGTCGGCGATGAATTCAAATGTCGATACGAACGCAAGACCGAAGGCTACCGTACCCAGCACGGTCGGGCCTGCGATACGCGCCACCACGATACTGGCAAAGATCTGTACGATCTGCACCACTACTGTTGTGCCATAGCCCAGGATCAGCTTCTGCGCCAGCATATCTCTAATTCCCCAGACCGGTATTTTCCGACAGGCATGCTACCGGTATGCTGGATAGTAAAGTAATGAATAGTATCATAAAGAGCTAACTCGCATCCTTCGGGCGAAAAGGACTGACAGTGGAAATGAAACGGTGCGGATGTGTTAAGTAATACAGTGATTTGTCGATCACCTGATATATATTGTTAATTCTGTATTGATAAATAGGATGGATCTCGGCGCCGAATTTCAGCTTGAACCGTGTGACCCCTTGAAGTGAATGGAGGGGTGTAATAAGGAAATCAAAATATCTATAGCCTTTGTCCTTTGCCCATCTCATGATCTCCCAGACGAGCAGATCGTTCGGCCTGCTGTTACGGTGCTCGTAGGAAGAAGCATTGCCCCAGTAATAGACCGTGTCCTGATGCGTTAATATTATCGCAACGGCGATCGGGATGTCTCCCTGCACGGCCGAGTATATGTGTGAAAATGAAAATCCGGCAACATGCCTGTAATAATCCAGGGGCAGCGCCTCCTTCCCGCCGAACGCCAGTGTCTGTTTCAAATATTCGTGAAAAAATCCAAGATGCTTAACATTCCCGGGAATGACGCTGACACCACACTTGTTGGCTTTGTTGATGTTGCACCTGACGTTCTTATACGGCAGGGCATTCCACAATTCATCAACACTGGGGGTCAGGTCGAAGATCGGAGTGTTGCAGATGTGCGTGAGATTCGTCTCCTTACAGCGTTCAACCGGGAATCTCGGTGGCAAGGTCACGATCAATGATTTGGCTGGCTTCAGGCCGCCGGCAACATATCGTTCAAGGATACCGTCATTCGAGGGATCGTTTCTCCGCAACAGCGGTCCGCCGTAGACCAGGTCATATTCCATGGAGAAAGAGTGCATTTCCGGGAAGATCATGCCCCGTTTGAATATCAAGGGCATGGCAAATGCGATAGAATCATCAGGCCCATAATCAAACAGACAATAGACCTCTTTACTCAATATCCTCTCGATCCCGAGCAGCCATTCTATCTTGTGGAAGGGTGTCGAATACGCACATTCGTCAACGAATGCGCTAACATCCCGCTGTTCCGCCGGTGTCATTTCGGTTATTCGTTTGAGCGTCATACGAAGTGCCTCAAGGTAAGACGTTTGTTATGCCACCCCCAGCTGAGACCCGATATCAATCCCTGCCATTTTGCGATCACATGACTGAACCGCCCGCGCTTAAGGTAGACAAGTGAGCTTCTGACAATATCGTACCGCAAATGGAACCAGAAATACTTTTTGAAGAAATGAGCAGGTTTGTGAAGTAGAATGACGAGCATTGGATTGCGCGCGTCATAGTACGCTTTGAGCGGTGAATCCTTGCCAAGAGTGACGCTGACCCTGTGCCACAACCTGGCGTGCGGCGTGTAGACGATCTTGTACCCGTACTCTTTTGCCCTTGCCTGCCAGTCAGTCTCTTCTGATTGAAGGAAAAAGAGTGAATTGTAGCCGCCAGTGGCATTATACATGGACCTGCGCACGAGAGTGTACACGTCGTCCGCAAAAACCCTCTCGCACACTTCATCGTATTGCCCCGTGTCAATTTCATTCCTGCCGATATGATCACCGCGCCACCGCACCGGATCAGGCTGCATGCCCACTGTCTGCAATACATTAGGATGGTCGAAAAAATATACCTTGCCGGTTACAAACCCTATCATCTCATCCGACTCCGCGATCTTCACGTACTCTGATATCGCCAACCTGTCGATGACCGTATCGTTATTCATGACCAGACAATAATCCGATCCTCTCAAGTCAAAGGCGTGCTTCAGTCCGGCATTGAAACCGTCCGCGTATCCGAGATTCTTTCCATTCTCGATGATCTCGATATGTGGACCGAATCTATCTTTCAAAAAGGCCGCGCTGCCGTCGGTCGAACCGTTGTCAATGACCACTATTCTGAAGTTCGCGTAGTCGGACTTCAACACCGATTCCACACAATCGACGGTCAGTGATTTACCGTTCCAATTCAGGATCAGAACGTAAACCAGCGGAGGTTTCGCGGATTTTGAAATCTTTCTCATGCCCGCCCGAAGTCCCGCACCTTTTCTATTATGTAGTCCTGCTCGCTTTCGGTCAGATCGGGAAAGAGTGGAAGGGTAACAAGCTGAAGCCAGACTCTCTCAGCCACCGGAAGTTTTCTGTAGAAAGGCTTGTACATACCGTACAGGTGGTTGGGAATGTAATGCACACCGGCAGATATGTCATTAGCCGCGAGGTATTCGATCAGAGCATCCCGGCGGCCGTCCAGAACCTTGACCACGTAGTTATGGTTCGCACTCCTCGCGTATTCTTTTTCGACCGGTGTCCTTAACCAACCAACATCCTTGAATGCCTCGTTGTATTTGTCGACGATCTGCTTGCGGCGAGCGTTTGCCCGGTCAAGCTTCTCCAGCTGGACAATCCCGATAGCGGCGAGGATATCATTAAGGTGGTATTTGTAGCCGATCTCTTCTACGTCATATTCCCACTTGTATGCTTTATCCTTTGAACGATCCCACGTCCCGCGGCTGATACCAAGCCAGTACAATCTTCTGATCCTATCGGCGATCTCATTATCGTGCACAGTGATCATACCACCATCTCCCATAGCGAGATTCTTCACCGCGTGAAAACTGAAACATGTTGCATCGCCTATCGATCCGATCTTTTTGTTCTTATACTCACCGCCGCAGGCATGGGCCGCGTCCTCTACGACCTTGACGCCCCTGCTACCGGCGATCTCCAGGATCGGGTCCATGTCACATGCATGACCGCCGTAATGGACCAGCAGTATTGCTCTCGTGTTCCGGCTGATGAGTCTCTCTATCTCATCGACCCTCATGTTCAGGGTATCTTCTTCCACATCCGCAAATACAGGGACCGCGTCATTGTAGAGTATCGCGTGGTTCGTCGAAATGAAACTCATCGGTGATGTAATGACCTCGCCTCCTTCTACGTTCATGACTTTTAGTGCCAGGTGAAGCGCAGCTGTGCACGAGTTGAGCGCGACCGCACATTCGACCCCTGCATAGTCGGCAAAACGCTCCTCAAATTCCTTCGTCTTCGGACCGAGACCGATCCATCCTGATCGCAATACACCTTCAACTGCTTTTACTTCCTCATCTCCCATTGAAGGCCTGAATACGGGTATCATAATCCATTCCTTTCACCAATACGTTTCTTTGTAATCATGTAGTACTCTCCCTTCTCAAAGACTCATTCGCCCGGATAACCGAATATTCGCTCATGGCAATGATGATGGCCATGAAAAACACCTTGTTGAAATACATTGTGAAGAAATCCCAAGTGCTTAGATAGCCAATGAGGATACTGACCCAAACCACAATCATCATCTTAAGCCTTGACCGGTATGCAGCACCATTTCCCAGACGTTTCAGAGGCGATGCCAAAAGCGAGATCATCCTGCAGAAGAAACCAAGGAACAAGGTGAATCCGATCATACCAAACATGAGTATTGTGTTCAGAAAACCAAAATCATCGTCGTAATGTTCCATGGTTATGACCGAAAATCCAAAACCCACAAGCGGACTCTGTTTGATCGTATTGACGATTATGGGCAGCTGAACGACGATCCTGTTCATTGCCGTCTGTGCAGCGAAGAAGTCGCCTCTCGCGAGGTCAAAAACCTGCCTCATGCGCGCCCAGGAACTATTCACAAGAAGTTCGTGAGATACCACGCCGGAATATATTATGCCGCCCGCGATAAGCAGCAGAACAGAAATGATCCCCGCGGTGGAAGAAATTTTCTTCTTCGAGGCGATCACGTATCCGAAAAACACGATGGAGAATATTATGAACCATACGCGGGTCGCCGACAGGAATACGGTCAGGAAGGAAGTAACGACTATCATATACAAAAATATTTTTGGTATCTTATGATCTTCCCCAAGCAGTAACAGCAATGCTGATATAAAACAGTAAAAAACAAGCAGTATCCCTCCCATCACAGGTCGTAGATCTCCAGTAACCGTATTCAAAGTGACGCCGCGGAAGCCAGGATCGAACAGGTTTATGAACTCGGTGCCGCTCAAGATGTAATATATCTGGGTGAACAATATGAAGAAAACAACCGGGAAAACGAGGACAGTGAAGTGACGAATCTCATGTTTCTCCTTGACCAGAAAAAGAAATGAAATGATCAAGCTATAGTAGAAAACCCAGCGCAAATTCCACGCGAGGATATCGATGTCGGTTCCGAATAACAAACCGGTAATCACAACGCAAATCACCGCATACACCAGGACCGCTGCCATGACCTTTGCCATGCCCAATCTTACCTTACGCCCGGTGAACATAGCCTTGGCAAGCGCAAGAAGCACGAACAAATCGATGGGCGTGAATGTCATGCCGGAAATAGGTGTGTACATGGGAAGTCGATACTGTGACAGGCCAGAATAATCGGCCCATAGATAACCCGGACCTTGGACCAGGATGAAGAAATAGGCAAACCAGAAATAATTCTTCCTCGCGAAAAGAAAAACGACTGACAGCAATAGGAAGAAAACCCTGGAGATATCAGTCGAAGCCATGTATACAACGTAGAAAGACGCGAATAGCAGGCTCACCATCAACAGCAGTTCCCTGAAAACATGTGTGTTACGCTGCACAGAAGCCTCTACGGAAGCGGAAGCTTCTGATCTCCATGGTAATGAAATATCTGAAAACATGTTCAATATCCTGACAGGCTGTTGTGTATTATCGCCGGATTGAGGTCGCTCAACCTCAGTCGGTGTTACTTTGAACTACCGCTTCGTGGCTTTTGAGGAAGTGACGCCCGCATTTCACACATCTGGTCCTGCCGTTCTTAAAGGCCAGCCTGTTACCGCACTCACATACCCAGCCTATTGTCCTGGCCGGAACTCCGGCAACGATCGCGTAGTCGGGAACATCATGTTTGACTACTGCGCCGGCACCGACGAAAGAACAGCGGCCGATCGTAACGCCGCAGACGATCGTGGAATTGGCGCCGATCGATGCACCCTCTTTGACAAGGGTCGGAACCCACTGGCCAAATTGCGGGTATTGCTTTTTAGGGTACTTGGCACGCGGGGTGAGATCATTAGTGAACACGGCTGACGGACCGACGAACACGTAGTCTTCAAGCGTCACCAGATCCCAGACATCGATATTGGATTCAAGCTTTACACCATTACCAAGACATGCTTTCGAACCGACAATACAATTATGACCGATGACGCAGTCATCCCCAATATGAGCCCCGGCTTGAACCTGGGAATTATTCCATATCTTCGTACCTCTCCCGATCCTTGCGCCGTCGGCAACGGTAGCAGTCGAATGCACATATACGTCTTCGCGCAGCGATCTGGCACTCTTTTGTCTGTCACTGTCGAACGTAACCTTGAGGCCGTTGTTGTTCAGTGAATTCTGCGCGCTAAAGAGTATCTTCAGAACGTTCAATCCCTCTTTGCCGTCAGTATACGGA
This sequence comes from candidate division WOR-3 bacterium, assembly GCA_029858255.1. Lineage (NCBI taxonomy): Bacteria > Pseudomonadati > Caldifarciminota > Caldifarciminota bacterium. The sequence continues at coordinate 11,589 of JAOUFJ010000032.1, forward strand.
CTCCATCCGTTCTCGATGCATTCGATAAAGTGCTTGCACTCGACCCTCAGAGGTTCATCCATGTCGACCCGAACGACCTCCGCATCCGCCTTGCGCACTATCGGAGTGCGGTTCTGCCACTCGATCTTGTGCGGGTATAGGAAGAGTTTTTCAGTCGTCAAATCGTCAAAAACAGCCATCTTGCGGTCACCGACAACCACCAGTTTCTGCTCCTTGTACGGGTGCAACCACGAAACAAAGATATGGCACTGGACGCCGCTCGGAAAATCCATCGTCGTAAGCGTGACATCCGCTATCCCTTTCTGAACGTATGTGCCGCCTATCGCCGAAAGCGAACTCGGCTGTTCATTGAGCAGATATAGAATCACCGAGATATCATGGGGCGCAAAGCTCCACAGTATGTTCTCCACGTCCCGTATCTTACCCATGTTCAGCCGGTTCGAATATATGTACTGGATCTTGCCCAGTTCGCCGGTATCGACCAGTTCTTTGAGTTTGTTGAGTGCCGGATGGTAGCGCAAGACATGCCCGACCATTATCACGCGCTCGTTTGCTTCTGCCAGTTGAATGAGTTCTTGGGCTTCCTCGACTTTCAACGCGAGAGGCTTTTCGACAAAAAGATGCCGGCGCGCAGCGAGCACCTTCTTCGACAGTTCATAATGACTCCTTGCTGGCGTTGCTACGACAACACCGTTGATCTCCGGATCGCTGAGAACCTCATCGATCGAGTCGGTGCAATTCAGATTGGGGTAATTGACCCTGCACGACCTTACTTTGCTTGCCTCAGTATCACAAACAGCCCTCAAAACACCAAGTTGGGCAAAATTACGGACTAGATTCTTTCCCCAGGCGCCAGCGCCAATTACCCCGATCCTTGCCGGTTTATTGCGCACGGCAACTTTGGCCTGCAGGCCCCTGTCCTGTACAATACGTTCCATATGCTCCGCCATTAAGACACCTCCTATGTATCTTAATTCTATTTTATGTCTGCTAATACATCTTACTACCTTACCGTACAACTCCAAACATGATTTCTACAGCTCTTTATAAGTTCTGCGCGATCAACCTCATTTATTATAGAACTGCCTAACACATTTGATAACATAGTCTATTTCTTCTTCGGTAAGATCCTGCTGAATAGGTAATGAAAGGACCTCATCGGCGGCCTTTTCTGCCACCGGGAAGTCACCTTCTCTATAGCCCAGATAACGAAATGCCGGTTGCAGGTGTAAAGGAACCGGGTAATGTATCGCAGTCGCTATGCCCTGCTCGTTAAGGAACTTACCCAAATCATCGCGCCGGGCGGCTCTTATCGTATACTGGTGGTACACCGACTCGTTATCCTCGTTGATATAAGGGGTGGCTACTACATCCCTGAGAGCATCATCATATTTCTTTGCTATCTGCCGCCGTCTTTCGTTCAGGGCATTGAGCTGCTTGAGTTTTATCCTGAGAAAAGCCGCCTGCATTGCGTCAAGGCGGTCATTGTAGCCAAGAAAATCATGGTGATACTTCTTGTATGCGCCGTGAACACGGTATGCCCTGATCATGCTGTCAAGCTTCTCATCGTTGGTCAGGATCATGCCCGCGTCTCCCAGCGCGTTAAGGTTCTTCGTTACATAAAAACTAATGCAAGCAGTGTCGCCGAGGTTGCCGACCATCTGTCCTTTGTATTTCGCGCCGATGGCCTGCGCCATATCTTCGATGACCTTAAGGCCGTGGTCGTGTGCGACACGCATCAGCGCCGTCATGTCCGCGGCCTGACCGTAGAGATGGACAGGAATGATCGCCCTGGTGCGCCCTGAGATGTGCTCTTTGATCTTACCGACATCGATATTGAACGTCTTTCGGTCGATATCGCAAAACACCGGCTTGGCACCGATTATCGCAATAACCTCTGCCGTAGCAACGAACGTAAACGGCGTGGTTATCACCTCATCGCCCGGCCCTATTCCCAGAGCTCTCAACGACAGAAGCAGGGCATTGGTGCAGTTGGACACACCAATGGCATGCTTTGTTTTTGTGTACGTGGCCATCTCATCTTCAAACTTCTTCACTTCATCACTTAGAATGAACTTGTTGCTATCCAAAACCCTCTCAAATGCCTGCATCAAATCCTTTTTTATCGGTTTGTGTTGCCGTTCAAGATCTATGAATGGCACCTTCATGAACCTCCCTTCGACTCACTGTTGCGCAAACATAATGAAAACCCATCGACTATCATAAACCATCCGGGGCTCCGCCGCACCGGATTTGAAAAACGGATAGAATGCATCATCTTCACCGTAAAATTATCATGCATGTTCTTTCCGGTAGTATTTAGAATAATACTTATAGTACTGGTCATAGTAGTAGCTGCCGCGCCTTCTCGGAACACCGTTCACAACAGCACCCAGAACATCTGATTTTGCGTTAAGGAGAATATCATAAGAAACCTCGAGCGATTTCGTTGTCGTTCTGCCATACCTTGCGGTGAGTATTACACCATCAGCAAACGTGGCTAGATAGGTAGCATCCGCAAACAGAAGCAGTGGAACGCCATCGATGATCAGGTAATCATACTCATTTCTCAGGTTGCCGAGCAGCTTCTTCATACCCTCGGATTCCAGAAATACAAACGGGTTGGGCGGCACCTTGCCCATGGGCAACAGGTCTACCCGACCTTTGCCTTTGGTCTTTGACTTATCCCTATCGCCTGGATGAAGGGGCAGGACGACGTCCTGTGGTTCAACCGAACCCATCAGTATATCAAATAACCCGAGTTCCTTTTTCAACCTGGTCACTTCGGTAAGATGGCCCGTTTTTTTTCTAAAATCGGTATCGACCATCAGCACGCTCTTTCCCATGCTTGCAATAACATTCCCTAGATTGAGGGCAATGAAAGTCTTGCCCTCTTCGGGTCCTGGCGACGTAACGTATAAGACCCGGTACCTTTTGTAAGGATGAATAAGGTCAAGCCCTACCGCCAATTTCCTGAACGCTTCGAATTCCGGCGACAGCAATTCTGTATTCACCAGCCTGAGTGGCTCACGCGGAGGTTTTGGCTTTTCAGTCTTCGTTATCTTGCGGTACAAATACATCACCCCTATTTCTGTGAGAATACTCTCTATCTCGCTCACCGGAGGTTCATCTTCGAGCAAAGGTATCGTCTCAAGCAAAGATATCTGGAGCTTTTTCGCTATTTTCTCCGGATCCCTTATAGTATTATCCACATAATCAGCGACAAAGATTGCGGCAGTACCTGCGAGAGATGCAACGACAAATGCCAGGATCAAACCCCGGAGAATACCTCTTGAATTGACCGGCGAGTCAGCCAAGATCGGAGGATTGATTATCTTCAGATCAGAGGTCACACCCGCCTCCTGAACCCTCGTTTCTTCAAGCTTCTCCGCGAAAAAGGTGTAGAGTTTCTCAGCCGTTTCCCGGTCGCGTTCCAGCCTCGCCAGGCTCAATTCTTCAAGCGGCACGTTGTCAAGTTTCAATTGAAGGGTGGCAATCTGACCGTTGTAGGAAGCGATCTCAGTCCTGACCGAAGACATTCTCTTCAAAACTTCCTCATTAAGTTGCTCTTTAAGACCACCCAATCTCGCACGTACTTCCATGACTTTTGGATGATTCGATGAATATTCCCTCAACCTACCCCTCAACTCTGCTTCCGCCTGCAGTAGTTCAGAATAGAACTCCCGCAGCATTTCGGAAGAGAGCATCGTGATCGCAAAATTAGGCACTGAATCACCTACTGACTCTGGCTTTGCCAGATAGGCAATTAGATCACCCATAACATTCTGCTCGATCATTAGCTGGTTCTTCCTGGTTTCGAGTTCTGAAACTTGAGATATTAAAGCCTGCGTTGAGGCTTTCAGATCAGAAATGTTCTGCCGCTCCTTGAATGTTCTAACATCCTCCTCCAACTTGTTCAGACTGGATTGATATAAGGTCAATTGAGAATCGAGAAAAGCCTTCGATTGTGTGAACTGCTGAGATTTCTCGCCCCTGTCCTCCATCAGCAATTGGTATGAGAGGGTGTTGGCAATCCTCAACGCATCATGCGGATTCCCCCAGTGAACCGCGATTCTCAATATGCCGATCAAATTCATACCCGGGAATAGAGACTTTGCCACAACCAGGTGGTCAAAAGCACCTTCGCCCGAAAAAGGTATCTCGGTATCTTCGAATTCCCGTTCGATCTTGTCTGCTTCAAGCACGCGCATCGAAAGAGAGTTCCTCAAGGCCAGTGACATATTCTGCTTTGGATAGAGCGTGAGCATGCAGTTCTTTGCAGCGGTTTTCATACCCGCGTTCATGAATCTCACATTGCACACACCGATATCGATATACTCATCGAGCGGTCCCTCAGCGATTTTCGTGCCGTTCTTGTATACCGAAACCAGACCGTATATACTGTCGACAGTCGGCTTGCCATCCTTGTATATTTGAACCGGAACATTGTCGATCTTGATCTTGAAAGGTCCTACAGGTTCAGTTAATCGCTGTTTTAGAATAGCATCCACCATGAGATCAGATTCGCCATCGTTGATATAAGCGAACAGGGAAAGGTCATTGACTACTTTCTCGGCAAGGTTGACGCTCAGGAGACTGGCGATCGCCCGCTGGGTAACCGTTCCGATCTGCGTGGTCGGAAGATCAGCAACTCTTGCGCCGGAGAAAAACGATTCGAGCGGACCGTCTCTGACGATACCTACGTCAAAAGTGGCCCGATAAACTGGTCGATAAGGCCTTACTAATTGACTTACCGCCAGCCATAAGAACACTGGAATAGAAATGTATATGAATAGACGCTTGCGTCTGAAGAATTTGCTGATTATCTCATGAAAATCAAAAGGTTTTTCATCAACCCCATTTTCGACGCGCGCAGCATTCCGCTGCGTGTTGAATCTTGCACTCATATAACGACGCATACCACCCCTTTTTAGACCAAAGTCCATTCCCCCGGACCGAATTCTGGTCGACTATGACACCTCGTGCAATGCGATGCGGCTTTTACAAGTCAGCAAAGGCGACAGCTCACATCAGGACGACTATACTTAATTCTCAATACATTATAATTAAAAACAGTTCCTTGTCAACCCCTAAAATGACTTTGAAACTTAAGTCATCAATGTTCAGCAGGACATTACTGACATTCACTCACCTGAGCATGGCCGCTTCTTGATATCGCTCCGAAGCACATCTTGCTTACTGCTATTTGCATAAATTGTTAGAGGCTTTTCGACGAGACTTAACACTCTAAACTAGAGGTCAAGAAGTTAAGAAGCTAAGAGGGTAAGAACGCTCCACGCTTCGCGCCTAACGCGGAACGCCCCCGGTCATTGCGAGGAACGAAGCAATCTCAATCGGCCAACGAAATTAGCGAAAATAACGATATTAACGGTATTAACGAAAATAGCGAAATCAACAGTCTTAGCGAACCTTAGGATCTGTATAACAGAACTCAAGTGGTTCAGTATGGGTTGTAATATGATGCCTGGTTTCTGTAATATATATAGGAAGGAATATCTTGTTTTCTCACTGTTGTCTACTCGGTCTTTTCATACGTGGTTGATCATACTGAGAGTGAAAGACGTATGTAGCATAGATCATGGAGGTAATATACAGTAGTATGGACGATACACTGAGAGTATTCAAAGCCGTAGCCAATGAGAAGCGACTGGACATGATCAGATTGCTTGCAGAAAAAGGAAAATTGAGCCTACGTGAGGTCGCTTTTCTGATGGATATTCCGGAAGCGACTGCCTGTCGGAATCTCAAGATACTCGAGTGTGCCGGGATCGTAAAGAGCACGATCATCCGTGCCATCGCACAATACTGGCTGGATAGTGATATGAGCGAACTGCCTAACGGGATGGTGGTCGGCATCGTGTTGAACGGACGGACTGACGGAAATTAAGAGGCTATGAACTTCGGAGGTTGAGAACTTGCGAAGCTCTGATGCTAAGAGAATCAGAAGTAGAGAACATGGAAAGCCAGGAAGTTCAGAACATCGGAGGGTGAGAACTCATGGAACGAAGAAGATGGGTACTTCAGGACCTGCAAACACATAGGTTTCGGGACTTTGTCTAAACTGGGCGGAAATAAGATTCTACATTTCAGACAAATGGATGTGTACAAGAAGGCATATGCTGCTGCAATGGAAATCTTTGAGATCACGAAGGCTTTTCCAGCTGAGGAAAGATATTCCTTGGTTGATCAAATACGACGATCTTCAAGATCAGTATGCTCTAACCTTGCAGAAGCGTGGCGCAAGCGAAAGTATATCGCCGTATTCAAGCACAAGATAACTGATTCTATGCAAGAGGCTTCAGAGACACAGTGCTGGCTCGAATTTTCTTACAGTTGCTCCTATGTTGACAATACAACATTTGTAAGACTAGACAGCGAGTACGAGAAGATATTGATGATGCTCAACTCGATTGAGAAGAAGGCGGTCAAATTCTGCTATTGATTGCAATCGCATGAACATCACCTCAACTTCCGAATTTCAGATCTTCCAAGCCTCGGTCATTCCGAGCCTCTCAATTTCTAATCTTCCTATCTTCAGTAGTTCCAAGTCTGTTCTGCTGGTATCCTGCTCAACTAGGTCTCCGTAGCGTCTCGGCGACTCTCCGGTTCTCCCTTTCCCCGTTTCTCCAGCGCAGCATGTCTTCAGCCGAAGGCGTGCCTTCAGCGGCAGCGTGTCTTCAATATCGTGCCGCGCGAAGCGCTCAAACCGACCGAAGGTCTTCTACCCTACGCCTTTGTGTTTTATGGAATGCTGCACTCCTCCATTCGCCCAGTTCTCCTTCGGTACTTCGCGGATGATGATGTGAACCGCCTCCTTGGGACAATCGACGACTTCAACAACAGTGTCGGTAACCCTGGATATCAAGAGCTCCTTCTTTTTTGGGTCAAACCCCGCCCATAGGTTGATCTCTAACAATGGCATATTCTCTCCTTTCCTTCCTGTTATCTTAACATAACACGACACTCTCTGTCAACGCTCCGTTTCACCAAGGCGTCCCCCCCGCTTCTTAGCTCCAGCAAAGCGTGTCCCCAGGAGCGAAGCGACGTATCTCCTGCGAAGCATGAATACAGCCGAAGGCGTGTCTTCAGTGAAACGTGACTTCAGCGGAAGCATGTCTTCAATCCGCGCAGCGGGTGTTTCTTCAGCTGGCGTGTCTTCAGCATAGCGTGTCTCCGACTGTTTTTATGGGTGGGATTATCTGTCTATGTGAATTCTGGAAGGAGATCTTCTACAAAACCAGCGCTTCAGGTTGTTCATTTACGATACCGGCGCGTATCGATCCAGCGCCTGTTGCATAAGTAATGGGTGGTTGAAGCGTATCTACGGATTCACTTCTTCGCAAAACCGACTGAAACAAATTATTCTCTTCTCAACTACTTATTTTCTCGTTGTATCAAGGTTCTTTCTTGTGAAGCTAGCGACCTAAAGTGCTGTACAATACCTTGGCTATGCGCACGGCAGCCCTGCCGTCCCAGTATTTGGGAATCCGCTTGCGCCTCTTCCCTTTCTTCAATTGTCGCATGGCACCTTTGACGATCTGCTCCGGGTCGTTACCGACCAGAATATTCGTACCTTGTTTGATCGTTATCGGTCTCTCCGTGTTACTGCGCAGGGTGAGACATGGAATGCCTAAGATTGTGGATTCTTCCTGAATGCCGCCGGAATCGGTAAGCACCAGTGAAGCATTCTGCATCAATCCGAGGAATTCCAAATAGCCGAGAGGTTCCACCATCAGAATTCCCTTTCTCTGTACACTATCATAAACATGCTTCTGAATATTGCCGTACTGCTTAGCGGTACGGGGATGAACTGGAAATACGATCGGCAAATTTTGTGACACCTGGCTCACAGCATCCATAACACGTCGCAGCACGGCTATGTCATCGACATTGGACGGTCGGTGCAAGGTCATTACTCCATAATTCGTATTGTCCAAGCCTAATTTCTGCCACGACCTTGTTGCCCTTGCGGATGTGAGGTGCCTTTTCAGACTATCAATCATGGTATTGCCGACAAAAAAGATCTTCTTTCGTGAGATACCCTCCCGTGACAGATTCTTATCTGCATCCAGACATGTCGTGAACAGGTAGTCTGATATCTGGTCGGTCAGCAGACGATTTATTTCCTCGGGCATGGTGCGGTCGAAACTACGAAGCCCGGCCTCAACATGCGCCACCGGTATGCAGATTTTTGCCGCGACAAGAGCACAGGCAATGGTCGAGTTGACATCGCCGACGACGATAACCAGATCAGGGATGTCTTTTATGCAGACCCTTTCAAACCTTTCCATGATCTTGCCGGTCTGGACCGCGTGGGTACCAGAACCGACGCCAAGGTGAATATCTGGTTTGGGTAACTTAAGGTCATCAAAGAATACCTTGGACATCTCAGCATCATAATGCTGACCAGTGTGAACAAGAATAGGTTGAAACCGGCGGTGTTTTTTCAACGCTTCATACACGGGCGCAACTTTCATGAAGTTTGGCCTCGCGCCACCGACAAGTAGTATCTTCTTCTTTTTCATGATCTTATCCTATGATTATATCCGTAAACACTTCAACCACAAGCACATTATCACAAAACCGACTGAAGCACTTTCTTTACTTTTTGATTTCTACTTCTTTACAGTTCTTTACGTTACTTATCTTCTTGATTTCTAGACGTCTAATTTTCTGCTTTGTGAAGCTTCCTAACTTCTTGGTTTCTTTAGTTCTAAGGTTCCCAACTTCCCAATTTCCTAACCTCTCAACTTCTGGCATTTGTTGAAATGTACCATTCTATTGTCTTTCTTAGTCCGGTTTCAAAATCCGTCTTTGCCTCAAACCCGAATTCCTGATACGCCTTTGACGTATCCAGCATGCGGCGTGGTTGTCCGTCGGGTTTTGATTTATCCCATTTTATCTCGCCATTGAATTTCATCAAATGTGCGATGAGCCCGACCAGATCCTTTATAGAGATCTCAAAACCAGCGCCGATGTTGACCGGTTCTGGTTTGTTGTATTTTTCAGTCGCAAGGACAATAGCCTCAGCGCAATCCTCGACATAAAGGAATTCTCTTGTCGCCTTGCCTGTCCCCCATACGATGACGGAGTCATCGTTTCTCCGTGGCTCCTTTTCTCCGGTGCTCCGTTTCAGCCGTCGCAAGACGGCACTTTTACCGCCCATTGCATCGGTGAATTTCTTTATCAACGCAGGAATGACATGCGAAGATGCCGGATGAAAGTTGTCACCAGGTCCATAGAGATTAACCGGCATCAGGAAAATCGAATTGAATCCGTACTGCTGGCGGTAGGCTATTGATTGAACGAGAAGCATCTTCTTTGCGAGACCGTACGGTGCGTTTGTCTCCTCGGGATAACCATTCCATAGATTTTCTTCTTTGAACGGCACAGGCGTGAATTTTGGATAACAGCAAATGGTACCGAGAGCAACGAATTTCTCTATTTTGTTTCTATATGCCTGATCCAAAAGGAAAACACCCATTGTTAGGTTATCATAGAAAAACTCACCAGGATGGTCACGGTTAGCACCGATCCCGCCCACTCGTGCCGCAAGGTGAATCACAATATCCGGTTTAGTATCGACGTACATCCTCAGGACGTCATTTATATCCCGCAAATCGTATACATCGATATCCGCAACAAACAGATTCTCGTAACCATGTTGCTTGAAGGCATTCACCAAATGACCACCAAGAAACCCCCTGCCACCGGTAATACAGATACGTTTGTCTTTCATAAGGTTCTCCTACAGTAGATCAAGATCAGCGCCAGAATCGCTGGATAAACAAGCGAATGAGAAACTCGGGCAGTAGCGACATTCGATAGAGTGTCTTCTTCGGCTGCTGAGGTAAGCGGTACAGCCACTCCAGGTAGTGCTTTTGCATCCAATTAGGGGCTTCCTTGAGATTGCCTGCGATATAATCAAACGCCGCACCAACACCAAGTTGAACAGCCTTGATCCTCCCTTTGTGGACCGCCATCCACTTCTCCTGCTTTGGCGCCCCAAGCGATACAAAAAGAACATCTGGATCCGCATCGTTAATCATTCTGATCACTTCCTCATCCTCTTCCTTATTCAACTCTCTAAACGGCGGTGAATACATACCGGCAATGTTAATTCCAGGATACTCTGCCTTCAGTGCCTCACGCAATCTGCCAAGCGTTTCATCGGTGTTACCATACAGATAAATTTTGAGATTATTCTTTGCAGCATGTTCACACAGTCTTATCACTAAATCGGCACCACGTACCCTGCCTTTGAACATATGGCTCAAGTATTTCAGAGCACCTGCAGTCCCCATGCCGTCAGGGAAAACACCTGCAGCATTATTGAGTGCTTCCTTGAGTTCGGCATCCTTATGGCTCTCCATCACCACATGAATATTGGCAAAACAGAAATAGCTGCCGTCCTTGTGTGGGAGATGAGCAACAACACGCTGAAGCGCATCAATGATAGCCACAGGCAGAAAACTCACCCCCTGAAGAATCGTATGACCATCGTCCGCTCCGGCAATCTGCGTTCTTGAACCGTATTCGTTAGG
>JAOUFJ010000033.1 GCA_029858255.1 candidate division WOR-3 bacterium
CTGACTTCAACGGGGCTGGTATAAAAATACTGACCGTAATTCCCAATACACCAGCCAGCAAGACCGATGTGAACATCAAACCGGGTGAAGTGTTAACCCACATCAATGATGAACCAATCAAGAGCGGTGACAATCTGTACGAGGTTCTGCGAAATAAAAACAATGAAGAAGTAATACTGACGATCGCGGACCGGGGAAAGCTACGCAAAGCGAAATTGACTCTCGAAGACCCCAACACAATTCTCAATACAGTGAACGACAACTGGGTACGAGCGAACAGGGGCTACGTCCACGAGAAAAGTAATGGGCAAATCGGCTATCTCTACATTGAGTCCATGGATGAAAGAAATCTCAGAAAATTCGAAAAAGACTTGTATGAAGAAATGGAAAAAGACGGGCTGATCATTGACATAAGGTACAATGGCGGTGGCTCCATTCACGACGAACTGCTGGACATACTGCGCAGGACTTCATATGCCTATTCGATAGAACGCGACGGCGAGAAAACTTACAGCTCCCTGTTCAGGTGGGACAAACCCACGGTGCTCCTCATCAACGAATATTGTTACAGTGATGCCGAAATATTCCCGGCCGGTTTCAAGGAACTGGGGCTGGGTACGGTCATCGGCGTCCCGACATTTGGTGCGGTAATAGGCACCATAGATATCGAGCTGCACGAGGGCACCTACTTCAGGATCCCCACGACGGGATGGTACCTGCTCAATGGCGAGAATCTTGAGAATACGCCGGTCGAGCCCGACATTTTTGTCGAAAATACGCCCGAGGAAGATGGCTCCAGCAGCGATACGCAGCTAACCACGGCAATAGAATCCCTTCTCAAGTAAAAAGGGGACAGGCTACTTTTTCACATCAGTACCTCAACAATGGGTTTGGTGAGGTTATCAACCGTTATCATCGCATAGGCACCCAACTGTAGCGAGCGCGGGGAAAAGTAGCCTGTCCCCTTTTTGCGTAACGAATCACCTAAATATAACGTCTGTCTCTTAGAGGCGAGCAGCCTCATCCACTTATAGATTCCGAGAATAAAAGGGAGATGATAATGAAGCGAATCTTTGCGACATTAGTTTCTGCCGGACTTCTGATCACCTTACACGGCCAGGCGCCCAGTTTTAAGACACCGATCTACGTGTTCGACGGCGCAATGGCCATTGATGTTGGCCTGTATGGCGCGCCCTTTGTTTACGACTGGAACGGAGACAGCAAGAAAGATCTCATTGTTGGCCAGTTTGACATGGGAATGGTCCGGTATTATGAAAATGTGGGGGAAGATAACGACCCCGTTTTCTTCGGGAATACCTTCCTTCAGGCAAATGGTGCAACGATCCAATTGCCCTATGGTTGATGTCAGGGCTCAACGGTCGCGGTCTGCGACTGGAATGAAGACGGGCAGCGGGACCTGGTGACCGGAGATCGAGAAGGATACTTGACGCTCTTCCTTGAGTCTGGCAGCGGGCTGGTAAATGAAGGGCATATCAAGGCAAGCGGCTTCGATATAAAGGTGACCGCCAACAGCTTTCCGTTCATCGTTGACTGGAATGACGACGGCAAGAAGGATCTTGTCATCGGAGAAGAACTGCCAAATTCACCCAACACCGGAAATATCAGGGTCTATCTAAACCAGGGTACGAACCCAACACCGACTTTCAGCAGTTATTCTATTGTATACGCAGGTGGATCACAGCTCTACAGATATAGAATGAATCCGGTGGTATATGATCTTGATGCCGACGGACTCAGGGATCTGATAATCGGCAATGACGACGGCCGTGTCTATTTCTACAAGAACACGGGAAGCCCCGGGTCTCCGGCTTTTGGTGCTACATTCGATACATTGAAAACGGAAAACGGCACACCGATAGACGCTGTTGCCGGTTCCCGTATACACTTTGTCGACTGGGATGGCGATACCGACCTCGATCTCCTGATAAGTGGTTCCGAAGGATACGTACAGATCTGTGAAAACGCGTCAGGTACAGGTATACAAGAAGGTGAGCAAGAGATCAAAACGATTACCGGGGCGGTTGTCTCACCCAATCCGATAACGACGACTGCGCAATTCGCATTCTCGCTGCAGACATCGACGAATGTGCGGATCGATATCTATTCTGTCGACGGTCGCCTGGTATCAACACCTGTAGATCAGTACACACCGAGTGGAAAGCACAGGTTCTCGTGGAACGCCACGGATGATCGCGGCAGGAAATTGCCTTCGGGTATATACCTTGCCCGCATCACGACTGACAAAGAGACGAATACAACGAGCGTGGTGATCACACGCTAAGAAATTATCAAGTTAACGGAAAGGGAGGGTCGATTGACCCTCCCTTTTTATTTAGTTCGTTCAGTTTCTATCTGATCAGCAGTAATTTCTCTGTAGTTGAATACTGCCCGGTCGAGAAGTTTAAAAAATAGATTCCGCCCGGCAAATTATTGCCTGAACTGTCTGTGCAGTTCCAGACGATACTGTGGGCTCCGGCTTCCGCGACTGAATTCCAAATCTTCGCCACCTCCTCCCCCAGTATGTTATAAACGAAGATACGGACCGAGCCCTGTTCACGCAGGCTGAAATGGATCACGCTGTTCCCCCGCGATGGGGTGGTAAGCCAGAAACCATTTTCGCCGTTTCCTTCAATAAGCTCCTGGACCGCGGTAACCGGAACTACGGCCTCGTCGCTGTATCTGCTTTCCGAACCGGCCGTTATGCAAGCAGTGACGACATAGTAATAGGTATTACCTGCATTCACCGTTGAATCGATGAAGGACGTATCGACAACTGGCTCATCCGTAAGCTTCATGTAGGGATAACCGCTGCTCAGGCTGCGATAGACATTATAACCATATACGTCGGCCTCCGAATTCTCTGACCAAACCAGTTCGACCTGGCTGCCGCTCAGAGCTCCACTCAGATTAACCGGAGGAATCGGATGGTACCAGCCAGTGAACCAGTGATCGTGATGGTAGGTCTGCCACTCAATGTTTGCCATCTCAAGCGTTGCACTCAAATCCCAGATATGAACAAGACTGTCCAGACTGCCAACTCCCACTTCAATATCACCGTCACGATCGATATCACCGAGTGTTACCGGAGCGGAAACCTGATCCCTGGGGTTGGTGATGGGCCAATCTTCCACCAAACTCGCATCGTGATGGAAGGCGTAGACCTCGCTGTCATCACAACCGATAACCACTTCCATGTCGCCATCATCATCAATATCACCGATCGCGGCAGAACTCTGGCACCATTCACCCATCGCCGTGATCGCGGGCCAGCCATTAACCGCCACGCCGGTGTGATGCCAGGCATGGACGTGGTATTCGGTCCCGATCCCGGTCGCGCCAATTACTATTTCCAGATCACCATCATTGTCCAGGTCACCAAGGCAGGGCTCGGCATATAGACTGGCTCCCGTGCTCTGCGGCCATCCTGACAAAGCGGTGCCATCGTAATCATAGACACGCACATTATTCGTAGCACCCACCGTGGTGACGATGATCTCACCATACCCGTCGCCATCGAGGTCACCCATGGCCAGACCGTCAGTGTAGTAAGGACCTATATTACGGGGAAACCCATCGCACTCACTGCCATCATCGTGCCACGCATACAGAGCACTCGCTGTTACGACAACTACTTCAAGGTCACCGTCGCCGTCAAGATCACCGACAACCGGTGCATCCCGTACGTTAGTCGGGCTTGCCTGAGGCCAGCCATCAAGTCTTGTCCCGTCGTGATGGAAAACGTACGTGCTGTCGCCTATATAAAGGCTGAATACTATCTCCAGATCGCCGTCATAATCGAGATCGGACAGCACCGGAGATGAATGCACCTGCGATCCAGTCGCAAAGTAGATTGGAAATCCCGGCAGCGCGCCACCCGTTATCCACCAACCATACAACGCGGCATAACCGTAGCTGGTGTTGGCGCCAGTGAATATTTCCATTACACCATCGCCGTGAATGTCACCGCCAACCGGAGCACCGTAATTGTATTGTCCAAAGGATACGGGCCAGTTGGTGAAATTGGTGCCGTCACAGTTCTTGAGGTGAACGATCCCAACAGTTGTTCGCGAACATAATACTTCGAGATTCCCGCTGGCGTCCGCATTGATAAAACTAACCGCGTTCCAGAGCCAACCCCCTAAGTGAACCGGCCAACCTGTCTGGTAGGGCATGGAATCGCGGGCAAGTATTGGTTTCACAGTCTCAACTTGGTGAGCAATACTCGATACATCTTCGTAATATCTATCATCGATCTGCGAGCCTTCGGCGTTTGCAGTAATGCAAAAAAGAATACAAAAGAACATGGTACAAACACGTAGATATCTCGGCATAAACCTTCCTCCCTTCTTGCACATCGCTCAACAATGTGCAAAGATTCGTGCTGAGAGACAGCAAGCCTAAAACTGCGTTTCGTACACGGTCATGAGTTTCCTGACCGACTTTTCCACGGTTTTTGTCAAGCCAGTTCTCTCCGCATTTTTGTTTACCTTGATCGGATGTCCAAAAACGGCAGCAATGTGCCTGCCTATCCCAGGGAAGCTTCGGTATGTCGTACCCAGATCAAAAGCCGGCACGACAAAAACCTCTGCTCCAACACTAGCTGCCTGAATGCAGGGTATGGCAAAGCCTTGTCTGAATTCAATCGCGTCAGAAACCGGTTTGTTGTATATACCCTGCGGCGCTATTATTATTGCCTTCGCACCTCCCTTCACGATCAGATCTCTTATCTTTTTTAGGGCATGATAATTACCCAGCACGTCATTACCGATTATCCAGATGATGTTCATCTCTTTCAAGAAAAAATTGGTTAACCGATTCTTGCGAAATTGTACATTGACCACGATCCACGGCTCGGTCTTTAAAACGGTACTCACCGCCATGCCGACGATCATTCCACCGAGATCGGACGAATGAGTAGTACAGACCACAACCGCACCACGCGCAGCGGCACGGAGCAAATTCTCACCACCGACTACTCTATAATTGAAAAAGATGCGAAATATCGGAGTAACATATCTGCACGCGATCTTGTAGTAGTTCATACTCAAAACGACTTTATTATACACCATGCCTCCATAGAATCAAGAGGGGACCGGGGTCAAATCTTTACATGTGACAAGCAAACATTGAATGCAGATTCCGCTGGCAATAGATGCTACGGCGGAAAAGAAAAAAACGTCCTTGTCACATGTAAAGATTTGACCCCGAACTTAATTTTGCTCCGTCATTGACATTTTGAACGGAATGACTATCCTTGAATCGAATCATGGTGGAAACATCAGAGCCACTATTGTGCCGGGGCGTGGACATCGACCGCCATCGGTAGAGGAGCATGAGGAATTATTCTACTGGTTTCTCGAACAAAAGCGTCATGAATAGCGGTTCCTTGAAAGAATATTTTGACGCGAATAAGCAACTCTGGAACGGCTTGGTGTCGATCAACAAAGACTCGAAGATGTATGACCTGGAAGGCTTCAAAAAAGGAAAAAGTTCGCTCAACTTCATTGAACGGGAAGAACTGGGCGATATTTCAGGCAAGGCATTGCTGCACCTGCAGTGTCACTTCGGCATGGATACATTGTCCTGGGCGCGGATGGGCGCTCAAGTGACTGGTGTTGACTTTTCAGAGAATGCAATACAACTTGCCGAATCACTTTCAGAAGAACTGGCTATCAAAGCCCGTTTCATTCAGAGTAACATCTACGAGTCCCGTGACGTGCTTGAAGAAGAATTCGATATCGTATACACATCATACGGTGTTCTGTGCTGGCTGCCCGACCTTACGGAATGGGGCAGGATCATTCACCATTTCCTTAAAGAAAATGGCACTTTCTACATAGTTGAATTTCACCCACTCCGGTCGATGTTCGATGAAGCAGGGAAAATGAAAGAAGCGTACTTCCACAGCGAAATGCCAATCAGATGCGAAGGCGGTGGCTCTTATGCCGACCCAACGGCACAAATTCACCACGTTACCTACGAATGGCTACACAGTTTGGCTGATGTAGTGAACGCACTGATCGCAGCAGGCTTGAGGATCGAATTCCTGCATGAATTCCCGTTCAGCGTTTACGGAGATTGTCCCTGGCTCGAACAGCGGGAGGATAATCTCTGGTATCATGAAAATAAGGAAATCAAAGTACCGATGACGTTTTCGATAAAGGCAAGGAAAGACCATCTACGATAGATCGTTAGTTTCGTTATTCCCGTTAATTTCGCTGTTATAACATCCATTGCAAGTATTCATAAAACATCATAACGAAAAACGTCAGTATCGCTAAAGACAAAATACTGTACGAACGAAGTCGATGTAAATTCTACTCAGACTATTGCAGTTACCGCAGAATTGAGCTTCCCGTTCAGGAGCAGGGGGAACATTACACTTCTCGACTCGCTGCGCTTGCTCGAAGAATAACTCCCATTACCGTTCGAGCGGAGTCGAGAACAAGCCATCACTTTCGCCCCCGGGGACAGGCATAACATTGTGAACACTTTTTCTGACGGACGCTCGTGTAACTTACAGGCTGGCAATGAGCTTCTCTGGAATATGTACGGCAAACACGCAGATAGGATCACCTTTAAGCAGCGATTCGAGAACGTCGACCCGGACTGGTTCATCAAATACTATTTCCCAGTACGCCCGATAGAACCCGGCGCTGCAATTACAGAAGACCGGCGAGATAGGACTGTCTGATTCTTTGAAAGCCTCCTTGACCCACGGACAATGGCAGTAGTAGTATCGTTTTTTCTGCTCAACCTTTTCAGCCAGATACTCCTTGGCCATATGAGGGATCTTCTTGATGATTATCTTATTCCCCCTGCGGATGCCCGATTCGATATGGGGGGCATTTCTCACATAGTCCACAACATCGCTGGTTATCTCCTGTGTGAAAAAAAGGGTTCCGTTCTTTAAATGTGTTTCTAATTCGGCGACGAAATCCACGTGTTTTTGTCTGAGAAAATCATCAATATTCTTTGATTTCAAGAATTTCTCTCTATCCGGTTTTCTCCATTCCTCGTAACGGTCTCTCAAACCCCGATTAAGGAATTGCACGCATCCTTCATCGCCTATTTTTTGTTCTAACTTCGCAACCAGTCTCTTCATGTACTCTGGTTTTTTGTCCGGGCTTATTCCCAGCGCAGGGATTTGAGTATCATCGAATACAGAATCCCTCAGTTCCTTGCTGAATTCACTCGCCAGACGATTAGACAGGTTCTCTATGACTTCCCGACCATCGAGGACTTCCATCCCGGCGATAATGATTTCATTCAGTTTTTTGAAATATCCGTATCTCAAAATACTGAGATAATTATCCACCGTGTTTGTCCCGGCTTCGATCATGCGAGCCGAGTAGTCGTAGAAATCCTTCCTCGTAGCGCTCTCTATTTCTTTTCCGTTCTTCTCGAGGTACAGCTCGAAATCTCTGAGTGTATTCAAAGAATTCTTAATCACTCTCTGATCGATTTTTCTGCCGCTCAAGAATTTCCTGAATCCATCAATATCCATATGTTAAAACTCCTGCTCACGACTAGTGCTGCGTCTATAATAACAAAATATTATCTTACGAGCAATACCCTCCTTGTCTCGCGATGATCACCCGCCTCCAGGTTGTTATTTAATAACGTGGTATTGGATGAATATTACTTAGTGTAATAAAAAACAAAAGTCTGTCAATAATCTTAAAATGGAAACGGGGTCTACTCTATTCCCCCCTTAATGCCGACGATCACTTCCTCGACAGGCATGCTACTGTCCGCCCGCTTCTTTGCTTCCTCCACCATATGGGTTAAGCCTGAGCAACACGGAACCTCCATACGGACCACTCTTATACTTTTCGGTTGCGCGTGCTCAATGATTTGAGCGATCTTCTCTATATATGCTTCGGCATCATCAAACTTCGGGCAACCTACGAGCACGGTCCTTCCTTTCAGAAAATCCTCATGCATGTTCGCGTAGGCAAATGGAACACAGTCCGCGATCACCGCGATGTCGGCATTCCGTAGATATGGAGCGGTTGGCGGAACAAGATGGATCTGAACCGGCCACTGCCTGAGCTCTGAAGATGCTCTCGCCCGTTTCCCCTGAGACTCTTTCTTTTTATCCCATTGAACAACCGCGGCTCCAGGACACACATGTGTCCCTTTTGGCTCCGCGTGAGCATGTTGCTGAGTTTTTGCAGACTGCTCTTTCTGGTGCGTAACATG
The DNA here is from genome assembly GCA_029858255.1 of candidate division WOR-3 bacterium. Lineage (NCBI taxonomy): Bacteria > Pseudomonadati > Caldifarciminota > Caldifarciminota bacterium. The sequence continues at coordinate 8,227 of JAOUFJ010000033.1, forward strand.
TTTCTCGAGCATGTCCTTTATCCGTGCAACCGTTGCTTCTTCATCATACGGCTCAGCATCTTCTTCTACAAGTGTCAGAGCATTAGTTGGACAGTTCCCAAGACACGCGCCCAGACCGTCGCAATAGATCTCTTTGACAATTTGTGCCTTCGGGCCCCTTGGGGTTTCTACGATTTGTAGCGCCTGTTCCGGACAAACTGGGATACAGTTCCCACAGCCATTACAGAGATCCTCATCGATCTTAATAATCTTTCTCTTTATCTTATTCATCCCATCCTTCTCCTTCTGTTCTTCAATAGTTCAAATGCCGAGGTTCTTGCGCTTCGCCTCGATATGAGACAAAATGCCGTCGACTGCCTTCACTGCATCGGTATCAACATTCAAATTTCCACCAGTAACGCCTTTGCAGTCCTCGAGCAGCAGCTTTACCAAATTCGGCGCTTTTGTGACGGGTGGCACAGGATTAACGTATGTGTAAAGCCCAAGTGCGAGTGCAAAAATCGCATCGATTGTCGCCTTCTGCTCCATATACTCTGGCGCGGCCGCCGCCACTGGTAGATCGGCAATTGGAACATCACCCAGAGCATGCGCCACTGCAGCCAGCAAATCACCCAGCCGGCCTGTATCAGTGCACGTGCCATAGCTGAGAACCGGTGGCACACCCAGCGCTTCACAAATACTCTTCAACCCGGGACCAGCAAGTTCCTTTGCTTCTGGACTGCATAAACCGGCAACCTGCATTGCGCCATTCCCGCAGCCCAGCGAAAGTACGATGATGTCGCGTTTGATCAGCTCTTTCGCAACGCGCACGCTGTGCACGTCCTGCCCGTTGTCACGCAGAGAGGTACAGGAGACGAGCCCCACAATGCCCCTTATTGTACCCTTCTTGATCGCGTCCAAAAGAGGATCGAGGCTATTACCCAGCGCCGCGAGAATACTCTCGGTCGAAAATCCTACCACGGCTTCTTTCATCGGTAATCCAGTGAAAGGCTTCACCGATCCTCTGCGTTCTTTGAAATTGTCGATCGCCATTTGCAGCAGTTCGGCTGCTTGTTTTTCTGCATCTTCCGGTATGTAGTCTATCCGCTCACTGACTCCCTCGAATGCGACCAGCTGGCTCACCGGGACGAGCTTGAATTTATATTTCTTGGCGTAGGTCGGATCGATGGGCATTGAACAGTTCATGTCCGCGGCAAAAAGATCGACACACCCGCTCGCGAGGATCGCTTCCTGCATTATCCAGTTACCCGTAAAACCGTAGAACACATCGTCCATTTCCCAGCGCTGTATCATTTCCTGCCCGGTTTCAATGTTGGCAATAATCCGCATTCCTTTAGCACCGGATGCCTTTGCCCTTTCCTGCCACTCGGGTTTGCGCGCGAGTTGCACCATTGCGAATCCAAGAAATGGTTCGTGTCCGTTAGGCAAAACGTTGACATAATCTGGATCCAGAACACCCAGATCAACACGCATCTTATGCGGGCGCGGTATACCATAGATGATGTCCTGACAGTATTCATTGACGATCTGGCTCTGATATGCCATGGCAATACTCAAGCGCATCGCTTTCAATGCCAGGCTCACGTAGTAACCGTCAACATTGGTCAGGCAAGAACTCGTCGCCATCATCATCTCGCCGTATATGCCGCCCGGAAAAATATTCAATTTCCTCCAGAGTTCTTTCCGCTCTGCGGGAGCCAGTGCCTCAACGATCCTGCTCGGCTCGTCACACGCACGGTTGAAATCTGCCCTGACAAAACTGCACAGCCTCGCAGCGATTTCATTGTCTGTCCCGGATGTATCAATGCCCAAGCGGTCAGCGAAAATTTTCAGTTTCCCCGGTTCTTTTATTTCAAAGGGAGATTGACCTTTGATTACCGAAAGCAAAGTCTTCACGGTCTGCTCGGTGTGGTAATGGTATGTTGATGCACCCATGACATTCCTGAGCAGCATCATGCGCATTGCCATCCCATCCCCGGTTATTCCGCAAACACCGCGTTTATCCTTCTCGACATCAGCACGGCATGGACCGTTGGAACAGAGGTCACAGCGGACGCCGCCCATGCAAAAAGGACAACGCTGGTCTGGATTGCCGCCCATGCCCTGCGCTTCATACCGGTCCCAGATATTGGTCATTCCGTCCTGTTTTATCTTTTCATACAGTTTGTGCACGGATTCATGATGTGAAATCCTTTCTTTTTCCATTACTACTCCTTGTTCTTTATGTTTCTATTTTTGTTGTTACACACGTCATACAGCGTGTAATTATTGAAAAACGAATCGAGCTGTTTCTTCAACTCTCGCCAGCATTCCTGCATCGGGCAAAGTGCATTTTGAGAACAATACTTGTCGGCCTTACCCAAAACGCACTGAACCGGTGCTGTGGATTCACCAACCGCCCCGAGGACTTCTTTTAGTCTTATGTCCTTCGGATCACGCGCCAAAAAAAAGCCGCCACCAGGGCCTTTCTTGCCCTTGATCAATTTTGCCCGTCGTAGCCTGAACAATATCTGCTCAAGATACTTGGGTTTTACGCGCTGGCGCCTGGCAATAACCGCAAGCGACAGTGCCTGGTCTTCAGGCTGTTGAGCAAGTTCCACGAGCGCCCTCAGGGCGTACCTGGTCCTTGTTGTCAGTTTCACGCTATATCTTACTAAAAAAGTAAGGTATTGTCAAGAGGGTAATAAGTGTCGGTGCTTGACAAGAATATGTCCAAGTCTATAATTGTCCATCACAAGGAGAGTATATGAAAGTATGCAAACTTGTAACTATTGCTGGTCTATTGATAGCCAGCACACTGTATGCTGCAGACTTCCGGCTAATTGCTAACCCACCTGCCCGATCGTTTTCATCCATGGTTGCTGACACTGTGCATGATCAGATGATACTATTCGGAGGATGGAGCGTTGGAATGCCCGGCGGCCAAGTCTTCAATGATGTCTGGGCATTAGATACAGAGAACGAAACATGGCGCCTGATCGAACCATCTGGTTCGGCACCCGCAGCGCGTATTGATCCTGCGGCCATTTTCAATACAACCGGAAATGAGATGCTCATATTTGGTGGGCGCGATGACTACTACAATTACTTCAACGATATCTGGTCCTTATCATTGACCCCGGGTTCAGAAGCATGGACGCAGTTGAATCCATCGGGAACCCCACCATCACCAAGGCTCGGCGCAAAGGCAGTAGTTGACCCGGTCAATAATCGGATGATCATATTTGGAGGCACCACGAGTATCAGCGGCTTCGATGAAACCTGGGCGCTTGATCTTAACACGTATACCTGGTCTCTATTGGATCCAGCAGGAACAAAACCTCCGGCAAGACAAGCCCATTGCGCCATCTACGATCCGAACGGACATAGAATGATCATCTATGCGGGCAGCAACTGGGGAGCGCCCGTTATGAACGATGTCTGGTCGCTCGATCTGACATACGGTAGTGAAGCGTGGCAACAGCTTTTTCCCGGCGGCCAGCAACCTGGACCAAGGACCCAACACTTCGGCATCTATGATCAATACAACAATGACATGGTCATGGGATTCGGCTATGATTATCCTGGCTACATTATTCATTATGATGATGTATGGATCCTGGAACTGACCTCGTTGACCTGGCAAAGAATCATTCCACAAACAACTACTGTCGACGTACGTAGAGCATCGAGTGCCGCCTATGATCCAAATGAGCATAGGGTTATCATTTTTGGCGGCAATCAATACAACAGCGTGTATTTTGGTGATACATATGAACTTACTCTGGACATGGTTGGCGTATCGAATAGCCCCAAGGATTACATACAAGATAATACATATATCACCATCCTGCGAAATCCATCGAAATTGCCCTGTCAAATCACGTTACATGTCCCGTCACCCGCGTATGTATCGCTCAAGGTCTATGATGCTGCCGGAAGGATCATCAACACTCTTACCCAGGGTCCCAAGAGTGCTGGGGACCATCATGTCAACTGGGAAGGACTAGATGCCCGGGGAAGAAAGGTCGCAGCGGGAACATACTACTTCTTTCTTGCTCTGAACGGCGAGGTGATACAGAAAAAATCAGTAATACTAGATTAGACTGTTATTGCCGTATTGAAGCAAACCTCTGCCCAAATAACAAGAACCCACATTTCTGCTACAAGTATTGACATTGTGCCTTGTATAGATAAGATATACCCACTTTTCGATTAAGGAGGAACAATGAAAATTTGGAAGAAGATATTGCTTGTATTGGGTATATTTTTTGTTTTGATCATTGCATTTGGTGTCGCGTTTTTCTTCAGAGCACGGCAGATGGTCAAACACATTGAAAGCGTTGAAATAAGGGATGTGGATCTAACGCAAATCGCAGATGGTGTTTACACCGGGGAATTTGGCGATTTCCTGGAGGACGTTGAATTGGAAGTGACCGTAGAAGAACACGAAATCAAGAAGATCGACATCACAAAACAGCGCGCCGGCCCCGGGTACGAGGCCATAGAGACGATTGATCGTATCATTGATGCTCAGTCACCTGATGTAGAAGTGGTAACCGGGGCAACTGGAAGCAGCAGGTCCATCATGATCGCGGTGCAGAGTGCATTGACCGGGCAAAAATATTAAGAAGCAGAAACACACTACTCAACAATCTGAAAACACCCTCCCAGCAGCCTCTAAATACAAAACGACGCCATAATCAATATTACGTTCGGGACAGGCATAGATTTTTAACTTTTTACACCTTGAAGTTCAGAGAGGAGTCTTCACGAAGCACGCAGTGAGTCAAATAAAAGGACCTATTTTGAATAAAAAATCGCAAAATCTTACGTTACACCGCTCCACCAGGACCATCACGTAGGATTTTGATTCCAAGAAAGGAAATTAGGGGTGAGAATGGAATCCGAAATGAATAAATCAACTTTAGACAAAATTGTAAGCAATGTCATTACAAAGAAACATATCTACGGTGCGCTTTTCTATGTTTCATCTGATGACAATAGCATTGATCTGATAAGTGCGGTGGGGAATATAAAGGAAGACAGTCAATACTATATCGCCAGCATAAACAAACTCTTCGTTTCTGCAATTATCTTGAAATTCTACACAGAGAACAGGTTGGATTTGAATGATAAGATCTCAAAATACCTGCCGGAAGAAGTGGTCAGTGGGTTACATGTATATAGGGGCAAGGATTATTCTAACGACCTTTCCATTCTTCATCTGATATCTCAAACATCCGGGCTCCCCGGTTATCTGATCGACAAACAAACCAGTGGAAAAAAGGCAATGACTGAGCTTGAGGCGGGCATTGATCAGCCCTGGCCTGTTGAAAAGGTAATTCACGAAGTAAAGAAGATGAAAGCACATTTTCCTCCTGGAAAAGAGGGCAGGGCGAAATACATCGATACAAACCATCAGATCTTGAGTTTGGTAATAGAAAAAATAACCGGGGAGCCAATAAATAGGGTCCTGCATGAGTTGTTTAAAGAACTGAACCTGACGAAAACGTATGTCTGCGAAGATGTAAAGGACAGAAATTTTGTACCCATCCGCTATAAATCGGACATCGTAAATATCCCGCTATTTCTTACCTCTACGCGAAATGATATTATTTCCACCGCAAACGACCAGATGACATTCTTAAAAGCGTTCTTCAACGGCTATTTCTTTCCCAAACAGAGACTGACAGAATTGGAGAAGTGGAACAATGTATTCTTTCCCTTCAAGTACGGCATCGGTATACAAAAATTCCATTTGCCCCGCATTTTATCACCATTCAAGCCAGTGCCCGATATGATCGGTCACAGCGGGTCAGTAGGTTCAATAGCGTTCTATGTGCCTGATATCAATATCTATATGACTGGAACCGTAAACCAGCAGGCACGCCCCAATATCGCTTTTCAAACAATGATAAAAATCGTTAATAAGTTGAGGTAGAAAGGGGGAGGCGACAAAAAATAGACCGTGCTAAGCGTGCACGTTAGATGAAAACAAGGGGAGTAAGGCACTCACTCCCCTTTTGCTGTAGTTATTTTCTTTGCGGATGCTTCCGGCAATTGTCTATCGACTATCCAACAATTTCAATATTTGTATAAAACAGAACGAAAAAGACAAGAGACACTGCGTTTTATTATTCGAGAATCTCTAATACCGTGCGTTTTCCCAGCTTCATTGCCGCAGCGGTAATTATTGTTCTGACTGCTCGTGCGGTTCTTCCTTCTTTGCCGATCACTTTACCTAGATCACCTTCTCCGACTCTTAGTTCGTATATGATACTCTTGTCACCAGCAATCTCATTTACTTGAACCTTATCTTGATTGTCCACCAATGCTTTAACAATATATGTAACAAGGTCTTTAAGCTCTTGCATGATTAGCCTCCTTTGGTATAATCACATTAGCTATAATCTTCGCAGGTTATCTTCCGTTATCTTTCAATGCGCGTTGCTACCCTGATGTAATGTGAATCTTTGTTTCTACCACTTTAATAACCCACTTTTTTACGCAGTTGTTGCTCTTGTCTTTTCCGTATCTAGTGCCACTGTTTCACAAAAAGGTTCCTCTACCTCCTCTGCTCAATTATCAGTAGCTCATATATTATACCCGTATTCAAATACGAGTCAATGGAACACATTCGTTCAATGGATCGCCCCCCTTAGACCCTATTCAGAAATTGAGAGGTTAAGAGGTTGAGAAGCTGAAGACTATAGCTGAATAAAATGCAGTATCGCCTCACTGGCTCGCAGCATCACTGCGTTCGCCCCACACTACAAAACGACAGCGGGATACTCAATTTTGCAACCATATGCAAGATATGGGCAAAATCTTCACAATTCACAACTTCCATCTCTTATGATTGCCGCGTCGTCCGCCTTCGCTAAAACTACGGCGGCCTCCTCGCAATGACCCTGCTGTGCAGGCCATTATCACATATCCGTTATCAGTTATCTGGTGAAACCGAGATTTCGGAAGAAGAACTATACCTGCACGATCATTCTGGGAATTTATCGAATGACCGATTCGATTATTTTCTCAACAATCGGCAGAAATTCGGACAGGGTAGTGCCGACTTTGTCGTCATTTGTGCTGGGCATTGAAGTCATGACGATAAGTATATCATACTGCGGTAAAATAAAGATAAACTGTCCGCCAGCTCCCCTGGCAGTGAAACCGTTCACCTCTGGCACGACCCACCAGTAATAGCCGTACTGATAGTTCTCGGGACCTGGTACCCCGGTTTGAGATGTGGTCGACATCAAAATCCAGTCGTGTGAAACAAGCTGCTGATCTTCCCATACCCCGTCCTGCGCCACCAATTTACCGATTTTTGCCAGGTCGCGGGGTTTCAGGAAAAGACCAACCGGACCCAAGGTAGTGCCTTCGCTATTCGCTTCCCAAAAATAGTCGGTGATGCCCAATGGGGTAAAGATGTTATCCCGCGCGATCTCTTCAAGCCTTTGACTGGTAACGCGCTCAATTGCACTAGAAACGAGTTGTGGGTCACAATCGCGGTAATAAAACGAATCGCCGGGTGCGGCGTACATCGGCTTTGCCAGGGTATATTGTATCGGGTCTGCGGGTTTGTTCACAAGCATTTCGATCGACCAATCGTCATTATCGAACGCAATCCCTGATTTCATCGTCAGAAGATGTCGCATCGAGATTTTCTGCTTCATTGTATCGGTATCAAACTTTTCCGGCATGATGTCATAGAGCAGCGTGTCAATATTCGGAAAATAGCCCTGATCCCGCGCAACACCGAACGACAGCGAGGTGATGCTCTTGGTGGCAGACTGGATATGCCCCTTGATATCACGGTCAGCCACGTCCCGACAATAGTTCTCAAAAACCAACTTCCCGTACCGGACAATCAAAAGACTCTTAGCATTATAAAAAGCATCTTCATCCCAATACATTTCGTACGCTTCCATCACCTTCGGCCTAAGGAGTCCGGCCTCCTCAGTCGTGGCAATCTGCCAGCCATCAAAAAGCTGCACTGGATCAACATCAAAGTTGTTTTTCAATTGACCATTCGGAATACATCTTAACAATGCGAAAACCATAGACAATGCTATTAATAAGGTAATTTTTCGTTTCATCCTATGCCCTACCATCGGAACCTCCAAGTAACATCAATCGAATTAGTAAAAAGCGTAACTGGCTCGGGTTCGGTTGCATGCTTGAAACTACCTGTGTACGTCAGTGTAATGCGACGCATTTCATACGCAAACGATATTTGAGCCGCCTGGTAAGTGTCAAACAAAGCAAAATGAAGATCTTCATGGGGTTTGCTGAGCAAGAAACCAACCTTGGTTAACTCGTCAGTCTTGTAGTAGCGGTAAAGCGGCGGTCGGGAAATCATAGCAACAACCGGAAAAGAAAGGGTCAGGTGAATCTGGCGCTCTTTCTTAATAGAACGTGAATACCGCAGTGCAGGTCCCAATTCAATTGTCGTTAACCAATAAAGGTGTTCTTCATCCCAATCATAGAAAAATTCATCATTGAGAGACCAATTAAGTTTACTTCCCAGGAATATTTTGCCGCCGAAAGTATTATTGGAGAGTGAGTGTAGATATCGATAACTTAACGAAGACGAAAGCACCGCCCCAGAAAATCCATACCGGTCGCGCAGAAGAGCTAAACCTAGTCTTGCGTCAACCTCGTGCTGATGTACCAAGCCTCGTCTTTCATAGAAAAGAAGTAAGGATAATCCCGGACCAGAGAATCTTAATGGCACCACGATGTCATCACGCACCTGCACGTAAGAAATGCGTGGTCCGATGCCAAACGCATTCTCTCGGTCGCGCAGACCGGTGCCACCTTCTGTGGGTTGCGGACAGAGCATAGCAGCCACCAAAATGGCGAAGAGGATTGCGGATGATATGCGAGTAATTTTTACTGAATACATTCATTAAAAGTATACACAATTTCTGCAAAGTCAATATTAACGCTTACTTGTTAATAAGTGCCCTAAAACCTAACATCAATCATTGACAAAACTACCTTGGCTGATATGATTACGCAAATGGAACAACAATACTACGCTACAAAGAAACAGACGATCGAGATGAAACCTATCGATACAAAGGGCATTATCCTGGATAT
>JAOUFJ010000034.1 GCA_029858255.1 candidate division WOR-3 bacterium
TACTTCCGTTAGCCCCGTTAATATCGTTGATTGACTGAGATTGCTTCGTCGCTTCGCTCCTCGCAATGACGGCATGGAGTGTGTAGTGTGGGAAGTGAGTCGGGAGTTTGTCAGCATGTTTTGTTGACATTGACTCCATTCTGTCTTAGAATATCGTGACTCAGCAGAGGAGGAATAATGAAAACCGTAGAATCTCCCTCGACCATCCGGGCATATGTGGCGATGGAACGGGGGAAAACCCTCGAACTTAAATCCCTTGAAGCCCCTAAATTGGGGGATAATGATGTCCGCGTATCTGTTACTCACTGTGGTGTCTGTCATACTGATGTCAGTGCTATTGATGATTATTATGATATAACAAATTATCCTTTTGTGCCCGGGCATGAAGTCGTCGGGTACATATCGGAGGTGGGACGCGCTGCATCTGGTTTTAAGGAAGGCGACAGAGTCGGTGTTGGTTGGCAGGGTCGTTCCTGCATGAAATGCGAATGGTGTTTGAAGGGAGAGGAACAACTCTGCATGGATATTGTAAAGTCGGCAACATGGGATCCCTACGGCGGGTTCTCTTCTTCTATCATTGCGGATAGCCGGTTTACATACCAACTTCCTCAAGCCATGCGTCCCGAGGTTGCGGCTGTCCTTCTGTGTGCCGGCGTTACGGTCTATTCTCCGCTCAGAACCTATGCAAAAAAAGGAACTGCTCCAAAGATCGGTATTGTCGGCGTTGGAGGTTTGGGCCATCTTGCGCTCCAGTTCGCTCACGCACTTGGGTATGAAGTCACGGCTATTTCCTCATCTCCAAAGAAAAAGGAGGAAGCGCTTGCCTTCGGTGCAGACCACTTCATTGATTCAAACGACCGAGATAGCTTGCGAAGGGTTGAGTTCGAGTACGACTTGCTACTATGTACATCGAGCGGCGGGCTTAGCTGGTTTTCATTGTTGGAGACTCTAAAGAAAAGAGGAAAGATGGTCTTGGTTGGTTTCCCAATGATTGACTTAAAACCAATTGATATTGTGTCGCACGAGCTTTCGATCACTGGCTCGTTCCTGGGAAACCGCGCTATAATGAAGGAAGTATTGGAGTTCGCGCAGGCACAGGGCATTACGCCCAAAGTTGAGCTGATGCCCATGTCTCAAGTAAATGAGGCGCTTCAACGAGTTAAGGAGAACAAGGCACGCTATCGGATCGTTTTGGTTAATGAGGGAGCAGAGTCGTAAGTCAGTTTACACAACCAACCTGGTATATATTGAAGCGTTGAGACCGTCATTTTCGCTATAATAACAAAGCGAATTTACACAAAAATCGTTTGGTTCGTTATTTTCGTTACTTCCGCTAATACCGCTTGCCGTGATGCGGAAAGCGTTTGGCGTATAGCGTCCATCGTCTTGACATTCAATTCATATACTCTAAAATAGCTCAGCGTAGATTTGGGAGGAGGTATTATGAGGCGTATGTTAATTATTGTTACTCTATTTTCATTGTTGATAAACTGCAGCTATTCTCTACAAAAATACAGGATCTACGAGCGGGGTGAGATTATTACTCTTCATGAAAGTGTGGGAGAATGCATCGATGTCAGAGAACGACAAGAGTACGATCTGTTTCCCCTTGTCAGCGATTTCGTGGAGGCACGCTTCTACGATATTCCAAATAGTGGATGTGAAATCAGGTTGATGACAGACATGGGAGATTTCAGAGGAGAGTTCAGAGTAACGAGTAGAGATCCGCTCACTGTGGATATATTGAGTGAGTACATCAATACGTCGAAAGAATCTGCGTTTTCAAAGAAGGATTTTGAAACGAAATGGCGCATACTTGATTATGATAGCGTCGGCCTGCCGATTACGGAAATCGAGGTCAATCGCGTAAGGAGGAAGAATTTCAGGTATATTTTTGGTGGCGTCGGTCTCGTTACGGGTGGTTTCTTCGGCTATTTCATAATTGCCTCAACACTTGGGGAGGATTGGGTACTTTCATGGCCTGGAGCACTAATAGGAAGCGTAGCAGGATGGATAACGGGTTGGAAAACAGTGGGTAAAGATATTGATGAGAAGGAGGCAATCAAGGCGATAAAACGAGCGCGCCAGCCGGTGTTGGTGAATTAGCGAGAAAGCATATTGTATAATAAAGGAGGAGATATGCTGTGTAAAAGAACGGTGGTATTTGTAACGCTTGTTTGTTTTGTAGTATGCACACACGGATGCTATACAGCTCGTGAGATCTCAATACAGGAGTTAGAAGAAAAACCAGAATACACGATTCATAAAATTGTCACGAAAAATAATGAAATCTACGAATTCCGTGATGGTGGACAATTGATCGACGATGTGATTGTAGGTTACGTTGAGGATGGGAGATTCATAGAAATTCCTGTTGAGGAGGTCAAGACCGTATACATCGGGAAATTTGGAGTCTCGAAGACCGGTAAGCAGATTGTGGTTGGATGTCTGGCCGTTGCAGCGATTGGTGGAATAGTGGGTATGATTGTGCTTATTAGTGCTCTGAATGATCTTCCTGAATCATGTCCATTTATCCATTCGTGTAACGGCACGAAATATATTCTGGACGGTGAGCCTTACGGTGGTGCTGTTTGTCAGGGGCTGCAGCGTACTGATTATTGCCGCTTGGAAAACCTGAAGCCCGTTGAGGGCGAATACCGTATTCTGCTTGCCAATGAATTGAATGAAATTCAATATACTGACGAGTTCAAACTCTTGATTGTCGATCACTCGAAGGATGTAACAGTATGTCAGGATGCAGATGGTCATTTTTATACGCTGGGCGATATGCGGAAGCCTTTGCATATCACTGATGCGGATGGTCATGACCAGTACCAATTGCTCTCTGCCGAAGATTGTTTGCTGTGGACATCCAGCCTTGATCATAGAGAGATAGATGCATCGAAACACCTGCGGGATACTCTTTTCATTAATTTCCCGAGGCCATGTCAACATGATAAAGCCAAGCTCATCGTTAGCGGCTGTAATACGATATGGGGTTCCCACATGCTGAGGCAAATGGTTAGTCTTTTCGGTAATCAGACTACAACATGGTATGAAGAGATGATGACTGCGCAATGGCAGCAAATGATTGAGGAATGGAACGACCAAGTTGAACTGTATCAGCTGCAGGTCTATGTGCGGGAGGAAGACGGATGGACGCACCGAGGTGAGATCATGGGTGGAGGACCTTTTGTGTCTGAGACCCGGGTCGTTCCGCTTGATTTGACACGTGTGGAGGGAGATTCAGTGATGATACGTTTGATGCCACCATCGGGATTCTGGCAATTCAACATGTTTTCCATTGAGTACTCAGAAGATTTGCCCATACAAGTCCAGGAGGTTTCGGCAACAGAAGCTACAGCACATGACGGTAGAGATGTTCGTGACAAACTGGAAAGCACAGATGCTGAATACTATGTGATGCCCGAGACTGGCCAACAAGCGTACCTGGTCTTCCCTGCTCCTGAATTACGTCCAGATCTGAAAAGAACGATTTATGCGAAAGTGTCGGGCTATTACGATTTGAAGATAGAAACGGAGGAGCCTCCACAATACGCTGAGATATACAGGATATTAACAGAACCTGATTATGGTGTGACCTTTTCGAACGAAGAGTACCTTAGAATTATTAACCAGCACGCATCTTCGCAATAACAGGCGTAGTAAGTAAGTCATAAGTCAACACCACCAACCTGTCGTAGATCCTGCCGCAGGTAAGGGCTATATTTTGGATTGTTGAGACTGTTATTATCGTTAATCTCGCTAAATAACGATACTTGATGCTCGAGACTTGATGCTGGATAAAAGATCGTTACTTTCGTTTGGTTCGCTATTATCGTTAGTTTCGTTTAGATGCTCAGCTTCTAGTATTCGTAGCCTCTCAATTTCAGTTTTGTTGTAACCTCTTACCATCTTATCTTCCGAGGTTCTGCTTTTGATTGTTCTCAACTTCTGAGTCTCTGAGCTTCCGAAGTTCCGTCGTTCTCAGCTTCTGAGGTTCAGGGGTTCTTAGCTTCCTGTCGTTAGGCGTCGTACATGCAACAATATCACGCTTTCTTACGTATAACTTACTATACAGGTATAGTTGACCTACGTGAGGAGGAGTGATGGAGTTGGCGATCAATAGTCTTTCCAAGACATATCCTAATGGCGTTCAGGCGCTCAAGAACGTTTCCCTGAACATTTCGACCGGCATGTTCGGGCTGCTCGGACCGAACGGTGCGGGAAAATCAACGCTCATGCGCACCATTGCAACCCTGCAGGAGGCGGATGAGGGGACGATCCAGCTTAATGGTATCGACGTGCTCAAAGAAAAGCATAAGGTCAGAGAGTTGCTTGGCTATTTACCACAGGAATTCGGCATCTACCCAGAGGTAACTGCCGAGCATATGCTCGACCATATTGCCGTACTCAAGGGCATTCATAATAAGAAAGAACGCAAAACTCTGATAAACGACCTGCTACACCAAACCAATCTGTGGGACCTGCGCAGGACGCGTCTCGGTGAGTTTTCCGGCGGTACGAAGCAACGGTTCGGCATTGCTCAGGCACTGCTCGGCAATCCCCAGCTGGTCATTGTCGATGAGCCGACTGCTGGTCTTGACCCCCAGGAGAGAAACCGTTTTCACAATATCCTTAGTGAGATCGGAGAGCATGTGGTGGTGATCCTCTCGACCCATATAGTCGATGATGTGAGCGAACTCTGCACGAACATGGCGATAATCCATGAGGGAGAACTTCTGCTTACAGCCGAGCCGCTCAAGGCAATGAATGAGTTGAAGGGGAAGATCTGGTCAAAGGTGATTTCCAAGAAGGAATTTCCCGAGTACGGGAAAAAATTCGAGATCGTCATGACACGGCTGTTTGCCGGAAAGATCGTGATCCACGTCTTGAGCGACAACCGACCAGACGACACGTTCAAGATGGTGGAGCCTGAACTGGAAGACGTCTATTTCACGACCATAAACAAAAATTCAGCGCCGGTTACGGCATAACCGCGGGGACCGCCATGTTCCGCGAGATATTTTTATTTGAACTAAAGTACCGGTTCACGAGAGTATCCACATATATCTACTTCATCATGTTCTTTGCGTTCGCTTTTTTCGCGACGATCTCGGTCGGCGGTGCGTTCCGGGGCGCCAATGTCGTTATCGGTGGTGCCGGTGAGGGCAAGGTGCTTGCCAATGCCCCTTACGCAGTCGGTTTGCTCATCTCAATGCTGGTATACTTCGGTATGCTGGTGATCGCAGCGGTCATGGGAAATGCCGGGTACCGCGATTTCCAGCGCGATACGCATTCTTTCTTTTTTTCTTATCCCATAAGTAAAGCGGATTATTTCTGCGGACGCTTCCTTGGCGCGTTCGTCGTGCTCTTCGCCATCTTTCTGAGCGTCGGTATCGGTGCTATCGTTGGCAGCCTGATGCCGTTCGTCATGCCCGAGAAATTCGCGCCGTTTCGCCTCATCGTTTACATTCAACCATACTTGATCCATGTGTTGCCCAACCTATTCTTCAGTGGTGCCGTTTTCTTTGCTCTGGCGGTCACGCAAAGAAAACGCATGCCTGTTTTCGTTGCCTGCGTTGCCATTCTTGTGGGCTATCTCATGTCGGCTAACCTACTCATGAACCTCGAAGCCAAGGTTTTTGCGAGTGTCATCGACCCGTTCGGTGCGAATACGGCAAGGTATATTACTGAATACTGGTCGGTTGCCGAAAAGAATACCCTGCTCATGCCACTCAGCGGGGTCGTATTATGGAACCGTGTTTTATGGAGCGCGATCGGTGTGGCAATGCTCGTGTTCGGATATATGAAGTTTAAGCCGACATTTGTGACGTCTGAGCGGAAAAAGAGATCAGAAGCCGTTGAGGCGCAAGAGCCTGAAGTCTCAACGTCATACATGGCATTGCCGGCTGTAACCAGACAGTTTTCAATGGGCGCTGGCATACGTCAACTACTCGGGCAGATAAAGATCGAATTTTTCGGCATCGTCAAGAACCTCTATTTTATCGTAATCGTCGCACTCGGGGTCGGTTTCATCATGGTGGTGGGTTTTGAGAACATTGGACAGATCTACGGCGCGACCACATACCCCGTTACATACGAAGTGCTTGAGCTCACCGCCGGCACATTTACTCTGTTCATGGTCGTTATCATCGTGCTGTTTTCCGGTGAACTTGTATGGCGCGAGCGTGACAAAAATGTTGCGCAGATATACGATTCTTTGCCGGTTCCGGATTGGCTCTCGTTCTTATCAAAACTTAGTGCACTTGCACTGGTCACGGCAGTGCTTTTGTTCGTGGTCATGCTGTGCGGGATATTCATACAGGCGGTTCTTGGCTATTACAACTTTGAAATCGGTCAATATTTGAAAGAATTGTATGGGTTGCGCTTCATCGAACTGGTGTGGTACTGTGTCCTGGCGTTGTTCGTCCAGGTGCTGGTCAATAACAAGTACATCGGTCATTTTGTCATGGTCGCTTTCTACATAATCATCATTTCAGCGATAGGTTTCGGACTGCAGCACAGCCTGTACTTGTTCGCCGAAGGGCCTGGTTATACGTATTCAGACATGAACGGCTATGGTCATTACCTGTCGTCGGCAGTGTGGATCAGACTGTACTGGACTGCTTTTTCCCTTCTCCTCGCGCTCGCTGCGAATCTTTTCTGGGTGCGGGGGCAGGAAGCGAACGTGAGAATCCGTCTGCAACATTTTTTGCAGAGGTTCGCTCCAGGTAAGCGTATCGCGGCAACTATTTTCTTGTTTGTTTTTATCGCAACCGGCGGGTTCATTTATTACAACACAAACGTGCTGAACGCGTACAGGATCAATAAGCACGTTAAGTATGATAAGGCCGAGTATGAAAAACGCTACAGTAAGTTCCACGGCATCGCGCAGCCGCGCATAACCGATGTAAAGACGCATGTCGATATTTACGCGAGTGAACGGAGAGTTCGTATCACTGGAGATTATTCACTGCAGAACCGGACATACATGCCGATCGATTCCGTGCACATACTTCTGCAGCATGAGCCGGTTGCGCAGAATATCGTTTTCAGAAGGCCTTTTACTGTGGCTCTTGAGGATGATAAGTATGGATACTATATATATAAATTCGAAGAACCGCTCATGCCCGGCGATACTACGACATTGACTTTTCATCTGGAATACACGGAAAGGGGTTTTAAGAATAATAACCCGAACGTTGATATCGTGTACAATGGAACTTTCATTAACAATCAAGATTACTTCCCACGCATCGGTTATAACCGGGAGCTCGAACTGGTCGAGGATCACGAGCGCAAGCAATACGAGTTGGAACCGCGCCAGCGGATGGCACCGGTCGACGATAGGCAGGCAAGGATGAACAATTATGTCTCGTACGATGGGGATTGGATCTCGCTGGATGCAGTGGTAAGCACGGATAGGGACCAGATCGGTATAGCACCCGGGTATCTTGTCGAAGAGTGGGAGGATGAGGACCGGAACTACTATCGTTATGTTATGGATCATAGATTCATCAATCTCTACGGATTTTTGTCAGGAAGATACGAAGTACGACGCGATGCGTGGCACGACGTAAGTATCGAAGTGTATTATAATAAGGGACACGAGTACAATATCGACCGGTTCATACATTCCATCAAGAGATCGCTCGAATATTTCACCGAGCATTTCGGCCCGTACCAGCACCGGCTTGTCCGGGTTGTCGAGTTCCCGCGGTATCAGGAATTTGCACAGAGCCTGACCGCAACCATTCCGTATTCAGAGGGTATTGGGTTCATCGCCAGGATTGATGAAGATGATGTTGATTATCCGTTCGCCTTGACCGCCCATGAAGTAGCACATCAGTGGTGGGCGCACCAACTTGTTTCGGCTGACGTGCGGGGGGCGACCGTCATGTCCGAAGTACTTTCTCAGTATTCCTCGCTCATGGTGTGCAGGCAGGAATTTAGTGAGAAGTTGGTGAGGAAACTGCTCGAGCATGAATTGGATAGTTATTTGCGTAGCCGGGGAAACGAGCGTTTGAAAGAAGTTCCGCTCATGCTCGTTGAAAATCAAGGATACCTGCACTATCGCAAGGGCATGGTGGTCATGAACGCGCTCCAGGATTATATCGGCGAGGAGCGTTTGAATCGCGCTCTGGCAGATTACCTGAGGGCTTTTGCCTACCAGGAACCGCCATTCACCAATTCCGTTGAATTCCTGGGATATATACGGCAGGTTGTTCCCGACAGTCTACAGTATATTGTCACTGATATGTTCGAGACGATCACGCTGTACGAGAATAAAGCAGCAGAAGCAACGTATGAGCCGCTGGATAACGGAAAGTACCGGGTTCATGTATCGGTGAGCGCCCACAAAATGCGTGCTGATGAACTCGGTAACGAGGTTGAAATTCCGATCAGGGACTACATAGATATCGGCGTGCTGGGTGAGGATGATGCTGAACTATATTTGAGCAAACATCTGATCGACAAACCGGAAATGGAATTCACGATCGTCGTCGATGAAAAACCCGTGAGAGCAGGTATCGACCCGTACCACAAACTAATCGACCGTTTGATCGCAGATAACACGATGAAGGTGGCGGAACGGTAGACGAACACCCGAAAACGCAGTGTCGCCGTAGCGCCTCGGGTTAGATATGTAACATCCGAATTCAGTTGGCAGTATGAATATGGCAATTCCTAAAGGATGGAGGGAAAAATGAAAATTGCGAAACAGATTCTAAAGGTCATTTTCATTTCTGTCTTATTATATTCGGTAATGACTGTGCTTCGTCATTCACACAAGGAGTATTATGAGGCGAAAGATGAATATATATTTGCTTACGGCAACGCTTCTGATAGTGTTAGATCAGAGATTATCGAGCAATTATATAGGTTTCAAGATGGGTATACAAATCGGGACACATCTCAATTAGAATCTTTCATGGAACAACTGTTCTCAAAAGAAAACATTTTAGTTCTCGGCACAATGCCCAATGAAATACTAATCGGTCATAAGGAAGTCTCACGATTGATTCTTAGCGATTGGAGATCATGGGGAGATTGTACCTTTCTGATGAATAATGCTCATATCTCAAAATCGGGGAACGTAGCATGGATCTCAACCATTGGTTATGTGAAATTCGACATGTCACGGTTTTTGGTCTTGCCTTTACGACTATCCGCAGTGATGGTCAAGGAAGATCTTATCTGGAAATTTCAATACATGCAATTTCAATTTGATCTGGATTTAAGTTTTCTCCTCTTAACCATAGTGCTCTTGATAATCTGGCTATCGGCGAGTCTTGTATCTTTGGCAATCATGACCGTAAAAAGGATAAGAAGCCAATAATCTGCAAATAACATAGGGCATACTCTTAGAAACGGAGACGGGGAGACACGGAGAAACGGAGCACTTACAACTGGAGACATGCTTGCGTCCCGCAATCTGAAGTCACGCTTCCCTGATAATATGGCAACTGCACGCTGCAAGCCAAAGTGGCTGTCAGATAATATCACCCAAGCTTCGATTCTAATTGACATTAAAGGGTGGTTTTGCATAATTGAGACGGAGAAACCGTGAATAAAAAAGTTGGTTGTATTGTGTTGATTGCACTACTAAGTATTGTCTTTGGATATGGAGAGAATGAGCTGCTTGACGATTATCTGCCTTTCAGCTTCAGAGTGAGGAACGGTGAGCTGGTAGGGAATTCCGAATATCTGGAAGGATTTACTTTTTCAATGAACCTGCCGCCGGATTTTCGTGAGAGCCCATTTGACAGAGAAAAATTGTTTTCCATTGTTCGCGAGCAGAATATCACCGGCACACTAACCTACCCAGATGATAGAACAAGCGAGATAGAGTATGAAATCGTGAATTATCGCGGATTTGAAGATATATATATGAAGACAACATTGGGGTATTTTTTGTGGGAGATGTTGGAGGTACGGGATCGTGAATTATCTTTCGCGATATATTGGTGGTATTGTCCTCCGGCCAGGATGGTAGATCTAGAGGCTTTAGAAATGGCGGCGGAGTTACTGGGTGATTCTACTCGCTGGCATAAGATGGATGATAGAAAGTGTGAGGATGATATCGAAAGCGATAAATGGAGTCTTTTTTGTGCCATAAAATATGCGTCGATTCAAACGATGGGTGAGTACAACCATCACAACACCGCAATGCAGGCTCTAAGATCTGCGATCGACGAATTTGCTCCTGGTCATGGTTTTGCACATACATTAATGGATTTCAATAATTTGCCCTCAACTACCCATCATGATATTTTGTATGTCATTGAGAGAGCAAAAGAGAAAATCGAAGAAGAATTAAAGAATCGACCCCGCCTTCGCTAAAGTTGCGGCGGGTTGTGTATTCTCGTTGATGCCGCTGAGAAATCGTGGCTATTCTGTGTTATACTTGTTGACAATATGGCGTGTCCAAGTATACTTCTGACACACAAGGAGGTAAGAGTGAAGATTTTTCTATGGTTGAGCATCGTGATAATCATGGTGTGTCTCAACTGCGGGGGTGAGAATAATGCGCCGGTGATAAACAGCGTAAACGCGAATCCTTCAAGCGTTTATCCTGGCGAGGACGCGACATTGAGCTGCAATGCCGATGATGAGGACGGTGATGTCATAACGTATGAGTGGTCTGCCGAGGCGGGTACACTATCGGCTACAAATCTTTCTTCAGTGATTTGGACCGCGCCGATGGATACGGGCCAATTTGTTATGGAGGTGATCGTCGAAGATGGGGAAGGCTTAGCCGACACGGGGAGTGTTACGGTTACGGTCAACCCGAATTGGGTGTATGGTGAGAATTTGACGGCATATACGATTGGTGCGAATGTCTATACATACAGCGCGATTACTATATCAGGTGCCCCAAGCGGTGCTGCAGTGGATTCGGTGACGATATCTGTCTCAATAAATCATCCGGCTTTTGGTATGCTCGATATATGGCTGGAATCACCAGACGCCGGGCAGTTGATGATCTGGGATGGCAACTATCCTGGTGGAACTGAATCGTACACGACTAATTATTTTGCCGGTGGGGATGTGAACGGTGTCTGGGAATTGAGGTTGTACAGCTCTTTTGTTTCTGGAACGCTTAATTACTGGACGATCACAATCTACTGGACAGTATAGACGAAATCACGTTCGCTACGCGAACTGAAGACACGCTTTTGCTGAGAAACGGTGAACCGGTGCCTCGGTGAACCGGAGACTCTTATGATTGATTCTCGATACTGGATACTTGATAGAAAGATCATTTAGATCGTTACATACTTATTTCGAATTTCGCACTTAATAAATGTTGTTTAGTTCCCTATTTTCGTTACTTCCGTTAGTTGTGTTAGTCAATAAATATACATAAAAGCGTGTGTTGGTTACACGATACTTGTTGACAGTATCGGCGCAGGGACATATACTTCCTGAATAACAAGGGAGGAAAGAGTGAAGATTTTTCTATGGTTAAGCATCGTGGTAATCATGGTGTGTCTCAACTGCGGGGGTGAGAATAATGCGCCGGTGATAAACAGCGTCACTGCGGACCCGTCAAGTGTCTATCCAGGGGAAGACGTGACATTGACCTGTGATGCTGAGGATGAAGACGATGATACAATCACCTATGAGTGGTCTGCCGAGGCCGGTACACTATCTGCCACAGATCTATCTTCGGTGGTCTGGACTGCACCCGATGATTCGGGTCACTTTGTCATGGAAGTGATCGTCGAGGATAAGGAGGGCTTGGCTGACACAGGGGATGTGACGGTTACGGTCAATCCGAATTGGGTGTACGGTGAGAATCTGACACCGTATGGACTTTCGGCAGGTCAGTACACTAACAGCTACATAGGTATTACAGATGCTCCGACTGGAGCAACGGTGGATTCGTTGTCGATTACAGTCAGCGTAACGTTCGGTGCGCCACAGGAGCTCACCATAAGGTTAATATCACCCGAAAATACGCCTCTGATACTCTGGAATTATGGTAACTACCCGGGCGGAACTCAATCGATCACAACTGACTCTTTCGCCGGCGAAGAGGTGAATGGCGCGTGGCGACTGGAGATCTACGGCGGCTTCGGCACCACGACCGGAACGCTTAATTACTGGACGATCACAATCTACTGGACAGTATAGACGAAATCACGTTCGCTGCGCGAACTGAGAACATATCCGCAGTGCGGATTGAAGTCATGTCGCTTCGCTCCTGAAGACACGGTCGCGTTACGACCTGAAAATACGCTTCGCTGAGAAACGGAATACTTATATCGTATTTCGAAATACGAATTTAAACAAATACGTTTGGAACGTTATTCTCGCTAATTGCGTTATTACCGTTACTTTCGTTAGTTCCGTTAAGATCGTTAGTATCGCCATAACGACAAAGCGAATTTGGAATTGCGAATCTACACAAAAAATTTTGGAACGTTATTATCGTCAATTCCGTTAGTATCCCTCAGCTGCTGAAGTTCTGCGCCTCTTATCTTCTTGTCATTAGTCACATGCAGCGTCGGGCGTAAAGGCGTCACGGGGACAGGCACCTTGCGGAGCCAGTCCCCTCGGGCGGATAGCGCGCCAGGCGAGTTTGTCTGAGCACCGACCATACCGTCGTCGTCATTGACATCACCTGGTTGATTAGCATAATTGGGGCGGAGGAATCATCAATAATCCAGTAAATCGTGGTATCTGGTCTCGACTGCAGCAGATCACACTTCAGAGAGGAGGGTCAAGTGATATATCGATCCACGAAATTACAGGGATGCCGTTGTTTTTCGATCATGTTTTCTGGAATTTTGCTTTTCGGTGCGGAAACAATGAATAATGAACCGATCGGTGTCAATTTCAATAGTCACGGATACGTGCTAAAAGGTAAGTTTTTTGCTGCTGAAGGGGAATGCCCGTTTCCGACTGTTTTATTGGTGCAAGGTTTCCCAGGAAATGAAGAGGATGTATTGGGCCTGGGTCAAAGAATCTCTGCGTCCGGTATGAATGCTTTTACCTTTAATTTTAGAGGAACGCATGCGAGCGAAGGAGAGTTTACCTTAGAAGGCTCAGTTGAAGATATAGGGATTGCATTTGAATATCTTCACAAAGAAGAAATTGTAGGGAAATTCAAAATAGATACCTCAAGCATTGTATTGTGCGGCTACAGCTTCGGGGGAGGGATGTCTCTGACATTCGCAGCAAACCACCCTGAAGTAAGTAGGATCATTTCCATCGCAGGAACTGATCATGGAGAATTTGTTAGGGAATATTTGGGAAATGAATCCATGGCCAAAATCCTTAATGAAAGTTTTGATGAGATGAAATCTCCCGAAGGGCCAGTCCGATTTGAGGGGCGTGGGGCATTACAAAAACTCGTTGATAGTGCAGATCTATATGATTTGAGGCTAAGTGCACCTAAACTTGCGGGCAGAGAAATCTTGTTGATCGGGGGTTGGGATGATATGAACGTTACGATTGATAATCACCTATTGCCTTTATACCGAGCTTTAAAAAACGAAAACGGCCGGAATGTCGAATTCTTGGTTTATCAAACAGACCATTCTTTTTCGAACGTCAGAGAGAAACTAGCGGAAGATATAGTAGGGTGGATAATAAAAGGACTGAAATAACAAGGGGCATGGTACGGCATTCCGAAAGTCGAAATTCGAATTGCGAAATTAAAGCAGACGTCAATAGGGAGTTAGTGCTAATGTTCGTATTTGTTACCGGGACTGTTTTAGCCCGGGGGAGGCGGTTCAATGAAGCTTAGAATTTTCCTGAGCATCAATGCTATAATTATGCTATGCCAGGGGGCTTATGCCACGCTGTTACCGACGATAGTCTTATCACAATATGGTGTTTCACATGGTCCGGTGGAGAGTTTCATGGCGCGATATGCCGGGCTTGGGACTTTTATGATGGGTCTGCTGGCTTTGTTTTCCAGGAACATTACCGATCGCAAGGCACAGCGAGCAGTTATCCTCACATTGTTGATTGCCAATGTCATTGGCGTCATCATATCTGTATCGGGCGTGATTTCCGGTGTGATCGGCGCATCCGGATGGCTGGTTGTCGGTTTCTATCTATTCTTTGTTCTAGGCTATGCGTATTTTCTATTTCTGAAACCGAAGACGGCGTAAATAACGGCATTTCGAATCTACATAAAAACGTTTAGAGCGTTATTCTCGCTAATTGCGTTATTTTCGTTAATCCCGCTAATTTCGTTGATTAAGGCAGTTTCGTCGGCGGAGCCAGTGCCCGTGTATGTAGTGTAGATTTCGCTTGACCCCATAAAGTCCGCATATATAATCGCGTATGATATTACTGTTGATGATAGCGCAGTTGCATAGTGGGTATCTGTCAGTGCAAGCGGACCAGGACAGTCTTCCCATATATGTCGATGACGATTACATTGGTGTCACACCCATTGTCCGGTATCCGTTGGCACCAGATGAATACAACGTTGGATTCTTTCCGCAAGACAGCATAGAGCAGGCAAGCTGGCGTCTGAAAGAGGGAAGCATAAGCGCACTCTGGGCAATTGCCAAGTATGGTGAAGGGACAGCGAAGGTGAAAATCGCCCCCGATGCCGTAAGCGCCGTGAAACTTAATTACAAAGATTGCATGGCTGCACCAGGTAAGGCAAAATTGAAGGTTGGTGCATGCCTCGGCGGTGTTTTCCTCCTCGGTTTCGGTACCGCGCTGTTGCTTCAAGCGGTTTTCTAGCCAGACGCCGTGGGGAACAAAGAAGTCCTGTAGATAGGTGAGATTGGCCAGAGGCAAACACGATCTTAATGGAGGATTGTGATATGAGTTCACATAAAACCAAGCGAGATAAGCGCTTTCCGCTCTTTGCACATGACAATCTACTCAGAAGGCTATTCGGGAAGCCTGAAAAGTACTGTTCCTATGTCAAGCAGGGTCAGATGGTTGCCGACCTTGGATGCGGCCCGGGTTATTATACTCTAGCTTTAGCCAAGAGCGTTGGACCTGAAGGTCTGGTATATGCAGTGGATTCGGATGAGAGGGCTGTCTGCGCTGTTGAAAATAAGGCAGCCAAGCATGGGTATAAGAATATTGAAGCTCGTGCTTCATCTGCCGCCGACCTCAGCTTCATCGAAGATGGCTCGGTAGATTTTGTCCTTGCCGATGGTTTGCTGTGTTCCATGGCGCCAACCGATCATGAATCGGCTGTCAGGGAAATAAGGCGCATTATGAAACCACGTGCTAAGGCGTTTCTGAAAGTCGCCAAGGGTTCCATGAGCTACGTGGGTAAGGCCGAATGGGAGATGATCCTTGCAGGATTCGACGTTGAGCAGCGGAATGACGGATCATTCTTAGATGATAGATGGGCAATTGTGTCAAAGAAGACTCGCTAGGCTAACATTTTGTTCTCGCCGACTGTTTTTGTTGAAGAAAAGAGGAGTGTGAGGAAATGACAGAGAATAGAACATATGACTCTTTCCCGGCCTGGATACCGGTCTTATCAACCTTTGTTTCGTTATTGATCTATGCGATCGGTGTATATGTTCTCATTCATTTCGGCATCATAGTCGCAGCCATCTACATATTATATTGCGTCTGGGTTGAGTTGAGGGTGCTCACGAAGAGTTGCGTAAGCTGCTACTACTATGGTAAGGTTTGCGGTCTGGGTCGAGGATTGCTGTGCTCGTTCTTGTTCAAAAAAGGCGATCCCCAGAAGTTCGTAGAGAAAAAGGTAACTTGGAAACAAGTCTTTCCGGACTTTCTTGTATTCATAATTCCGCTGGTTTGCGGCGTGGTATTCCTAATAATGGATTTTTCGTGGCTAATTTTACTCTTGCTGATCGTCATGTTTGTTTTATCATTTGTCGGGAGCGCTGTCATAAGAGGATCATTTGCCTGTAAGTACTGTAGACAAAGAGAGGTCGGCTGTCCGGCAGAGAAGCTATTCAATAAGAAAAAAGCGAATACTAGGTAGCGCATGAGCGCCCTGTTGAGAACCGGGGCTCGCAATGACGTTTCTTGCGGGCGAGTCAAAAGTTAACATCAGCAAGCTGCTATATTCTGTTTACTTTCACTCTTAGCGATGCATTTGGTATGTGCTCGATGCGCCGCTCAACAAACTCGCGACTTACTCGAACAATAATAGAGACCACAGAGTACTTAGGCGTATAGCGTACAGCGTAGAGCGTCCGGTGTCTCCGCAGGTAGCAAGTAGTGAATAAGATCTGGATGTGTATAGGCGATAGTACGACCTCCTATTTTACTAAGATCGATTTTTCTATCATGACATCCTGATCGGCAGCCAAGCGTACAAAATATATCCCGCCCGGGACTACTCTGCCGTTGTTATCAGTGCCGTTCCAGGTGACCATGTGACTCCCGGATACCGTGACGTCATCAACTAGTGTTTTTATGAGTTGTCCTAACGTGCTGTAGACCGAAATGTTCACCGCCATTTCATACGGCAATCCGTAAGTGATCTGAGTCATTTCCCTGAAGGGATTGGGATGGTTCACGCTGAGGGAGACGCGGCTGTGGATAGGCTCTGAACCGTTTTCAAGTATCCCCGGTACTTGAGTGTATTTTATCGTCAGAGAGTCATCCATACCAAGGGGTGACCATCCTCCC
>JAOUFJ010000035.1 GCA_029858255.1 candidate division WOR-3 bacterium
CCGACATGGATCATCATTTTTCTGCAGATGGACCGCTCGATATGCAATGTGTTTCTCGTAGATATGTTTAGCTCGTTCCTGAATATCAAGAAATTCTTGCGTTTTCGACAGCTTGATACGGTAGCTGTACACTTTTACAAACATTATGATGCCCCGCTGCTTTCTCTCTCTGCCAATGCTCGCAAATTTCTCTTGAGCAAGGGATAGCTGTCGAGCATGCTGACCTTCTGCAATTTTTCGCGGGTTTGTGCCGGAAGATTATCTTGCGAAACACCTTTCAATATCATATTGGTTTCCTCACCGGAAAATTCTGCGCCGGGCATTAGCCAGCTTACGTGCTCTTTGTTTGCCGGGCAAACGTCCTGGCAGATCATACAGCCAATAAGACAATTGTGCCACGCCGGGTCTATCCACTTCGGGAATTCTTCAACTCCTTCGTTGAAGAAAGTCAGGCACTTTCCTGCATCTATCAGGAATCTGTCTTTACCGATCGCACTGGTTGGACATTTGGTCACGCATGCGGTACACTTTCTGCACTGCTCCATAGCGACTGATTCTTGCCAGGAATCTACATCGCACGGCATGTCTGAAAAATACGCCTTCAATCTATAATAACTTCCCCAACCGTCTATGTACGTGATGTTGTTTCTGCCATACCGGGCAAGACCGCTGCGGACGGCAATCATTTTCGTGGGCAGCAGCGCGTCACATACTTTGTATTTATGGTCATTCAAGTATGCTGAAATGACTCCCAGAACCGTCGCATCGGTATCATATACATACGTGGGTGGAATGATGCCGTAGAATTTACGTCCTTTATACTGGAATTCCATGCTTATTTTGGGTTGCTGTGCCGCGGTGATGATGATCGACCTTGCCTTCGGCAGTTTTCCAGGTGGTTCGAAATCCCAATTGAGTCCATATCTCCGTACTATTTCATCATAAAAATCCCTGTCTAAATCACCATCATCAAGTAGTCGGCCGTATTCGCTCTGCAGCTCAGGTAAATGATCAGTCGAAATAACAGAATTCTTAAACCCGGCTTGATGGAGTTGCTGTTTCAATTCAAGAGTTCTCATATCTGATTTCATGTAAAAAATCTAGTTCAGCAGAAAACACATTCAAACCTCTTGAGCCTTTTCGACCTTTGCCCACGTATCACGAAGCGAGACCGTGCGGTTGAAGATTAGCGAGCTGCTTGTCGAATCGGGATCAATACAGAAATACCCAAGGCGCTCAAACTGGTATGTATCGCCAGCACATGCTGTGGTTAAGCTCGGCTCCAGTTTGCAGCCGGTCAATACCTCGAGCGAATTGGCATTTAGATTGGCGCGAAAATCTTCGTTCTCACTATCAACCTCATCCGGAGCAGGTTTGGTGAACAAACGATCATACAATCTAACTTCTGCGTTGATGGCATGGGGAACAGAAACCCAGTGCAAGGTCGCTTTCACCTTTCTGCCGTCCGGCGAATCGCCGCCACGGGTTGCTGGGTCGTAAGTGCAGTGGAGTTCGACGACCTTGCCATCTTTGTCCTTCTTTACATCAATGCACTTTATGAAATAGGCATACCGCAATCTCACTTCTCGCCCAGGTGCCAGCCGGTAATACTTGGGCGGTGGTTCTTCCCGGAAGTCATCCTGCTCAATATACAGGACACGGGAAAACGGTACTTTGCGCGTCCCCATGTTCTCATCTTCCGGATTGTTCACCGCATCCAACTCTTCTGTTTTATTTTCAGGATAGTTGTCGATCACGACCTTTAACGGACGCAGGACTCCCATTACCCGTGTTGTATTCTTATTCATATATTCACGCACAAAGTGCTCGAGCTTTGCGATATCGATGACGCTCTCCGCCTTCGCAACGCCAATGCCTTCACAGAAATCACGGATTGACTCGGGTGGATAACCACGCCTGCGCATGCCGGCGAGCGTGGGCATACGTGGGTCATCCCACCCACTGACAGATCCTTCTTCTACCAATTTCCGTAACTTGCGCGTGCTCGTGACAGTATAACTAAGATTAAGACGGGAGAATTCTATCTGTTGCGGGTGGTGGACTCCCAGATTCTCAAGGAACCAATCATATAGCGGACGGTGGTCCTCAAACTCCAACGAGCAGAGCGAGTGAGTGATCCCTTCGATCGAATCCGACTGACCGTGAGCCCAATCATATGTCGGATAGATGCACCAGTCATCGCCAGTCCGGTGGTGGGTGGCACGAAGTATTCGGTACATGACGGGATCGCGCATGTTCATATTACCCGCTGACATGTCTATCTTCGCGCGCAACACCTTGCTGCCGTCAGGGAATTCCCCCACGCGCATTTTTCTGAACAATTCGAGATTTTCTTCGACCGCGCGATTGCGAAACGGACTATCCTTGCCGGGTGCAGTAAGAGTGCCGCGGAATTCGCGTATCTGTTCGGCGCTCAAGTCATCGACGTAAGCCTTGCCCTTCTCTATCAAATCGACGGCCCAGTCATACAATTGTCCATAGTAGTCGGATGCGTAGTATTCCCGGTTCCCCCAATCAAAACCTAACCATCGAATGTCTTCCTTTGTCGAATCAATATACTGCTGTTCCTCCCGCGTCGGATTCGTATCATCAAACCTGAGATTGCATAGTCCCTTGTATTTCGAAGCGATGCCGAAATCTATGCAGATCGCCTTGGCATGACCGATGTGTAGATACCCGTTAGGTTCTGGCGGAAACCTTGTGTGCACGCGGCCGCCGTATTTGTTAGTGCGCAGATCTTCTTCAACTATCTCCTCGATAAAATTTGCTGGCTTACGCTCGTGCCTTTGTTGTATCATCGTATCCCCCCGTCAAGAAAGGTGAATCGCAATTCTACACACATCATCGCCTTTCAACACGCTCTCCAACAACTCGACCATCACCGGGCGCTGTAGTATTTCTTCCCAAATACCTTTGTAGTATCCGGCACCGCAATAGCAGTACGTGGGTGATATATTCAGATCAGTCCTCAGCGCATCACGAATTCTCGGGCAATGACAGTAGATGGCTCTTTTCTTCACTGCATCCGTCTCCTCCAGATATTCCATTATATAGGTGCTCTTGGGAATCTTTGTGGCAATAATCTTATTTCCAGCCCTGCGTCCTGCCAAGCCCCATCCCCTCTCCACTATATCTGTGATCATATCAGCGTTTAGATCCAAGCCGTTCCTTAGAAAAGACACGAATTTCTCTTGAAGCATATCAAGCACAAGGTCGATATCTCCTGTTTCTTCATACCGCTTTCTTATACCCTGCAGATCAGCCTTCGGGAACTGACAGGAACATGCGGTCATTATCTCAACGCGCTTTTCAGCATCAACGAGTTCGTCCAGTCTGTCCATTGCTCTTTTTGACCAGTCGGCGACCTTCTTCCTTTCCGTGATGTCGGATAGAACCTCGCTTCCCGCCATAATCTTCTCTCTGATTTCGACGCTTGTCGCGCGCTCTATGCACGTAGAAAACTTACCGAGCCAGGTCTTCTCAAAATCCTCTGTCATTATTCTGCACTCGACGCGAGCTATGTCCTACCAATATTTCTAATACTACTTCTTGAATTCAAAACGTGCTTTGAAGTGACGCAAAGGCAATTCTCGCCCATATGTTACGTGCACACCAGGAATTTCCTCCCTGTGCGCGTGCAGCACTCTCATTGCCTCAGCCACTGAATCTAAATCTTGTTTTTCATACCTTAATCTTGGTACCGCAAAGCGGACAAAATTGACTTCCGGAAATACCTCGACTTTTTTTACTCTGTCGAACTGCCCAAAAGTGAAATATCCTAGTTCACACGCTCTGTGACCGTATGCAGCCAGCAAAATGGCACACAGGGCAACGCCTCCGAAATCATCTGGCTTCATCTTCGTGCCCTCAAAGAATTTGTCGACATCGACGTATACAGCGTGACCGCCCACCG
The DNA here is from genome assembly GCA_029858255.1 of candidate division WOR-3 bacterium. Classification (NCBI taxonomy): domain Bacteria; kingdom Pseudomonadati; phylum Caldifarciminota; species Caldifarciminota bacterium. Next base: position 3,935 of record JAOUFJ010000035.1, read on the forward strand.
GCATTACGACTGGAACACCTCTACTGCACATACCTTCACCGAAATCCCGTACCTGATTAATACGATAAGTCAAATACTCATGTTCAGTTACAGCCGCCAATCCTGACGCCAATGCCATAATATCACGGCCCGAAAGACCACCATATGTCGGATGTCCTTCTTTCAATATCTGGTAATCGAGTAGCACACCGGGTATCTGAGGATATTTCTTCACAAAAAGACCATCTGCCCTCAAGAACAGACCGCCGCCCATATTTGTAAGCCCGTCCTTCTTGTAGCTAATGGTGAATCCGTCGACGTGTGAAAACATCTCATGCACAATATCTTTCACTTCCTTATCCTCATAGCCATCCTCGTATTGCTGTATGAACCAGGCATTCTCTGCAAAACGGCATGCATCAAAGAAAAAAGGAATCCCATACTCATGGGCCAACGAGGCCACAGCCGTGATGTTTTCCATCGATACGGGTTGTCCGCCCGCAGTATTATTGGTTATCGTCAGATAAACAAGCGGAACTCGGTCATGCGCCTTCTCGAGCAGGGCTTTCAACTTCATGATGTTCATATTCCCCTTAAAGTGAAAACCCTTCTCGCCATCGGCCAGTTCATCAGAAAAAAGATTGATGGCCTGCATCTGATTCGCTTCAATATTCGCTCCCGTCGTGTCAAAATGTCCATTGCTGGGAATGATCATTTTCTTACCCAGCCTCCCGACTTGAGTGAAAAGGGCATCTTCGCTCGCCCTTCCCTGGTGAAAAATAAAAGCATTGGGCTCACCGGCATCTGGTTCGTTGAAGAAAACCTCGCCGAAGGTGCTTCGTATCTGGTTTTTGAGAATGAAGTATCCCCGGTTCGAGCCGTATGCCTCGTCACCCATGTGAAGGGCTGCCCATTGTTCATTGGTCATTGTCGTTACACCCGAATCAGATAAAAGATCGCATCCTGTTATCATTTCTGATGGAAAGAAGAAAACATTTAAACCGACACCCGCCAAAACCTCTGCCCTTTCTTCAGCAGTATATACCTTCTTCAACTCAACTGAGTGGTTGAAGTAAGGTCTCGGTGTCGAAGCGAGTTCTATTTCGGGCGTTAACATATTTATTAGCGCTTTGAGTTTCATCGCCTTCTCTCACTCATCATGTTCTTCATTCAATGATTCGTATAACAGTTCGCAGACATCCATAACCTCAATATTCAAATTCATCGCTTTAACGGTTTCTTCAAACATGTTAAGACAGTAGGGACAGGCAACTGCGATAACATCTGCCCCGGTATCCAGCAATTGTTTGAGCCGTATGTCTACCATACGCTCGCCCATGGGCCAATCCATAAAAAGGCCGCCGCTTCCAGCGCCACAACATAGACTCAAATTGTGCGAGAAATCTTCCACCTCAACGAGCTCGAGTCCCGGTATGCTTCTGAGTATTTTCCTGGGCTCTTCATAGATTCCGTTTTGGCGCCCCAGTCTGCACGAGTCGTGGTACACAACTTTCTTCTCAAACTTATTCCTGGGTATGATCCTCCCTTGCTCGATAAGGCTTGCGAAGAATTGAGTAGTATGCAGAATCTCGTATTCGGCACCGAATTCGGGATATTCATTCTTGAATGTGTTATAGCAATGAGGTGATGTAACCAGAATCTTACCGACCCCTGCATCCTTGAATTCGTTGATGTTTGACTTTGCCAGCTCGCGGAAAAAACTCTCAGATCCTACTCTTCTAATCGTCTCACCACAGCAATTCTCTCTAGGGCCAAGGATCCCGTAGGAAACTTTGCTCAGCTCGAGTATCTTTGCACTTGCCCGCGCAATCTTCTGGGCTCTTGAATCATATGCCGGGATACAACAAGGGAAATACAAAACCTCCATGCCTGACTTGTATTCTCTAACTCCCAGATCTTTTGCCCAACCAGCCCGCTTCTCCCGAGATTCACCCAGTGGGTTACCCACATTTCGAATCTTTCTCACGACCGATTTGAGTGGATCAGGATACGAGCCAAAATCAACTAATATCCTGCGTGCGGATCGCAGAATATTCGGAATATTTACACCTAGAGGACACTGGTCAAGACATGCTTCGCATCCAACACAGCGGTATATCTTATCAACTTCCCTGGCTAGTTCCTCCTTCTCTTCACTGCTGGCAACAAGGCCGAGGACGGTTTCCAGAGGAAATCTGAAGACAAGAAATTCATAACTGCCAACTTGGAACCAGGGACAGACACTCGCGCATTTCCCGCATTGATAGCATTTGTATGCATCGGTGGCGCCCATCTCCATCAGGATTTCTCTTATTTCAGGGTTTACGTCGACAACGATATTTTTCCTACTCGCCAAGAATTACCTCCACCATTTTCGACATCTGTTCATCGAACAGATTCTTTTGCTCGGAAGCTCCGCTGGGGCAAGCTGCTACACAACAGCCGCACCCAGTGCACAAGGCTTCATTGATCCGTACAATATTCTTTTCCATATCTATTTCGCGCGCCTCATAGGGACATGTAACAACGCAGAGTTTGCAGCCGCAACACCTATCTTCATCTATGACAACCACCATCGGCTCTGCAGCAAGTTCTTGTTTCGAGAACATTTCTAGGACTTTGGAGGCCGCCGCAGAAGCCTGTGCTACAGTTTCCGGAATATCCTTCGGCGCCTGAGCACATCCGGCCAGGAAAAAACCCGGAACCAGAGATTCCACGGGGCGAAGCTTGGGGTGCGCTTCGTTAAAGAAACCATGGCTATTTGTCTGTATTCTCAACTTCTTCGCCAGCTCTATAGCGCCAGTCGCCGGAACGACGGCCATTGAAAGCACCACCATATCACATCTGACTTTCAACGCTCTTCCAGTCAAAGTATCTACTGTCCAGACAACCAACTCATCGCCGTCCTTTATTATGCGCGATGGTTTGCTTCTGATATAAAGCACTTTCTCATCATCTTTCGCTCTTATCATGAACTCTTCATAGCCTTTACCTGCCGTCCTGACGTCGATGGAGAATATCAGGGCCTCGCCATCAGGTACACGTTCCTTGTATAGTAATGCGTGTTTTGTATTGTACATACAACAGAATTTCGAACAATACGGCAGGTGGTGTTCAGGGTCACGTGAGCCCACACAACAAATGAAGGCAACACGTTTTGGTATCTTCTTGTCGGAGGGCCTCTGGATCTCGCCGTGAGTCGGACCGGATGCCGATAGTATTCTCTCAAATTGCAGACCGTTTATTACATCCGGATATTTGCCTGCGCCATATTCATTAACGTGCTCAACTGCGTAGAGAGTGTATCCGGTCGCAACAACTATCGCGCCAACGTCCACTTCAATCATTTCATCAGTCTTTTCAAAATCAACTGCTTGGGCGGGACAGACAATCTGACAGACACGACACTTACCTGGTTTTGTAAAAAAAGTGCAGTGTTTCTCATCAATAACAGGATGATTGGGCACGGCCTGCGGAAAAGGTACATATATCGCTTTGCGCTCACCCAATCCTTCATCGAATTCTGAGGGCACCTCGATCGGGCATTTCTCATAACATACACCGCAGCCTGTGCACTTTGTATTGTCGACATAAGAAGACTTCCTGCGGATCTTGACCTTGAAACTGCCAACACTACCTGACACTTCTTCGACTTCAGAGTATGTCAGAAGCGTGATCCTTGAGTGTTGGGCAACTTCGACCATCTTAGGCGTAAGAATGCATTGCGAGCAGTCGAGTGTAGGAAAAGTCTCTGATAACTGTGCCATATGACCGCCGATCGACGGGGTACTTTCAACCAGGACAGTGTCGTAACCGGCATTGGCAATATCCAGTGCTGCTTGAATCCCGGCAATCCCCCCGCCCACAACCAGGGCGCGTGGTATGACCGGAATCTTAGCAGGTATCAGGGCTTCATCTGCTTTCGTCTTCTCGACTATTGACTTGATAATCCTGATCGCCTTCTCGGTCGCCTGGTGCCGGTCGGTATGAATCCAGCTGCACTGCTCCCGGATATTCGCCATCTCAAGCATGTAGGGATTCAGGCCGGATTCTTCAGCCGTACGGCGGAACGTTACCTCATGAAGCAATGGGCTGCAGGCGGCGATAACAACACCATCGAGTTTTTGTTCAGCGATCTTGTCCCTGATCAATTTCTGACCCGGATCAGAACACATGTACTTGTAGTCTTCGCAGTATGCAACACCCGGATGCTTTGCGATCTCTTCAACGACCTTCTCAACGTCAACCGTGTTGCTGATGTTTCTTCCGCAATGGCAGACGAATACACCGATTTTCTTCATCGCTTATTTCTTTATCTCTACTATCTTACTCTTCAGCATGGGCACGACCTTGAAAAGATCTTCGACGATCCCATAATCTGCTTCATTGAATATTGGCGCATTCGGGTCTTTGTTGATCGCGATTATCGTATCCGAGTTCTTCATTCCCGCGACGTGCTGAAACGCCCCCGAGATGCCGATCGCTATGTAAAGTTTCGGCTTGACAGTCTTCCCGGAGGAACCTACTTGCCGGTCCTTAGGTAACCAATTGGCGTCGACGACGGGACGCGAACACGCAACCACACCGCCTATCGCTTTTGCCAGATCCTCCACAATCGCCATATTGGCCTGCTCTTTGATACCTCGACCGACGCCAATAACCACATCGGCTTTTGTTATATCAACGTCGCCGACTGCCGCTTCGATGTATTCTACGAATTTCCTGTAATCGGGCTGAGCCATAAGCGGTGTATCAATTTTTTCTATCTCAGCAGAAAGCCCGCCGTCTTCAGCTGGACAAGATCCGCTTCGCAGCGTAAGCATATAAGAAGGGCTATCGCTCAATCTAACGTGGGCATCCATCTTGCCGTCGTACACTTGCCGTGTTACCCTGATTCCTCCTTCCACGATCTCAGCGTCTATGCAATCCGTAGTGAACGGAACACCTAGATGCGTCGCAAGTGACGGACAGAAATCTATGCCGAAAGCGGTATTGCCGACGAGAGTCAAAAAAGGATTCTCGTTTTTGATGATAGCAGAAAGTGCCTGCTGATAGGTCTCACCGTTGAAATCTTTAAAAACTTCATGGTCTACAACGACAAGGCGGTGCACATGCTTTTTTATGTTATTTTGCAGGCCATCGGTATTATGGCCCAACAGCACGCCGGTCAATTTCGCATCTGTTTTCTTTGCCAATCTTCTCCCAAAGGTCAGCAGCTCGTATGTAATGTCTCTGAGTACCCCCTGACGATGTTCAACCACTGCTAGAATATCAGCCATCTTTCCTCCTTAGATCAGTCCCTTCTCTTTGATTATTCCTGCCGTTCTCGCAGCAATTTCATCAGCACTACCAGTTAGGATCTCGGCTCTCTTCCCAACGGGTGGCAAAAAGAGCTCTTCGAGTGTGCTGTTAGTTTTAGGCGCAATGGAGATATCGCTTTTGCCCAACACCTTTATCTCTTTTCCAGCTGCTCTTCGTATCGCAATCAGTGACGCGTAACGCGGCTCGTTGATCCCGGTCTGTACAGCAAAGACTGCCGGCAAAGAAATTTCGAGGTGCTCGATCAAACCGCCTTCAAGTTCCCGGTTCACTTGAGCCTTGCCCTCAGTGACCTCCACCTTGTTTACCAAAGTCGCGTGTGGAACACCAAGCATCTCTGCAAGTACTGGACCCACCTGGTAGTAGCTATCGTCGGTTGCCATGCAGCCCGCGAATATAGCGTCGAATTTGATATCTTTAATCACCTCTTTCAACAATGTGGCGGTCTTGAAGCCATCCAATTCCCCAAAATCCTCGGCCTTTATTCTGATTGCGCTGTCAGCGCCCTTTGCCAGAGCAATACGTAGAGTATCCTCAGCATCAGCTACGCCCAAAGAAATCGCGGTTATTGTCCCACCAAATTTTTCCTTAAGAAGGATCGCTGCTTCAAGGGCATACGTATCCGCTTCGTTCATGTCGAACGTCAAACGATCCTTCACAATATCCTTGCCCGATGCGTCGACTTTCACTTCGGCCTCAGCAGTCTGGGCAACTCTCTTAACGCACACGATCAGATCCAAATTAACCTCCTTTCCGCATCCTACTTAATCGGTTAAGTCCTACGGTTACGATACCCGTTTCGTACAACGGCAAAGTCTAACTTCACAGAAACGCACCGTTGATTCCGTTAATCTCGCTAATATCGTTATTTCCGTTGGAACTTAAATTATGATACTCAACACGAAAGACGAATACGATTTACCAAATACGGTTACTAATTCGTGCCGCCTTTCGCAACCGGTCAACGCATAACGAATCGCTCTGTAGTTATAGCGAAATTAACGTCTTTTGCCAATTTCGCATTTCGACACGAATTCATCCCGAATCCATAATTTGGCTGTTGAATTCAACGTCCCGAGCGGAACCGAGGGGAATTCGAAATTCGAATTTAACGTTTGGTATTTACCGTGTCAGTTCTCTCGCGATCACGATTTTCTGGACCTCAGAGGTGCCCTCATACAGCTCCAGAATCTTAGCGTCACGATATATTCTTTCTACAGCGTAGTCCTTTGAGTATCCGTAGCCACCGTGAATTTGAACCGCCTTCCTTGCCACATCTACCGCAATATCTGAAGCATAATACTTTGACATCGCCGATTCTTTGGAAAACCTCTGCATACCTTTGTCTTTGCAGTAACCTGCATAATGTACAAGGAGACGTGCCGCCTGGATCTCAGTTGCCATCTCGGCAATCATTGCCTGGATCATTTCAAAATTGCATATTGGTTGTCCGAAAGCCTTGCGCTCCTTTGAATACTTGACCGCTTCATCAAGGGCGGCCTGGGCGATCCCGACCGCCTGGGCACCGATATCGATCCGTGAAACATCTAGCGTGTTCATGCATATCTTGAACCCGTCCCCCTCGTTACCAAGGAGATTCTCTTTCGATACTTTTACATCCTCGAAGATCAATTCGCAGTTCGCTGTTGCCCTTATGCCCATTAGGTCTTCGTGATTTCCAAGACTGAACCCCGGCGTGTCGCGCTCGACTATGAAAGCACTTACGCCCTTGTGTTTCAATTCCTTATTAGTATAGGCAAATACAACAAAGGTACCAGCTTCGCCGCCGTTGGTAATGAATCGCTTCGTCCCATTAAGGACGTAGTGGTCACCTTCTAACCGCGCTGTCGATTCCATGGCTGCAACATCAGACCCCGCGTTGGGCTCGGTCAGGCCAAATGCTCCAATTTTTTCGCCGCTGCACAGTGGTGGCAGGTATTTCTTTTTCTGGTCTTCGTTCCCGAATTCCAGGATGGGATAGGTCGTCAATGAATTGTTCACAGCGACAATGACACCAGTCGAAGCACATGCCCGAGAAATCTCCTCGATTGCGATAGCCAACGAAACAAAATCGAAGCCCGAACCACCATATTGCTCGGGCACAATAACGCTCAGCAAACCCAACTGCGCCATTTTCTTCAAAGTCGACCACGGAAATTCTCTGGACTTATCGATCTCCGACGCCAGCGGTGCCAGTTCGGTTTGTGCGAACTTGCGCACCTGATCTTGTAGCATCTTCTGATCATTGGTTAAATCAAAATTCATCTTGTCTCCTTGATTGGATAAATTCCTAAAATCACAAATTCCTAAATACCTAAACAGACAACAATAAGAAGGTAACGTACTACGTCACACAAACACAACGCTAACGCCGTTAACATCGCTATTATCGTTACTCCCGCTAATCCCGTCTGGCTCGTTAATTCCGTTACTATCGTTATTACCGCTGGATACTTGACATATGGTACTCAACACGGAATACGGTTCCGAAACCGTTTCGCTTTTCGCAACCTATGACTTGGTTGTTGGTTGTACGAAACACGAGTACGAATCATTTACCCAGTATCTGCCGGGCGATGACGATCTTCTGTATTTCACTCGTTCCTTCACCGATTTCCATGAGTTTTTCATCCCTGATGAAACGTTCAACAGGATATGCATCGGTAATACCCAATAACCCGTGAATATCGATCGCCATGTCTGCAGCCTTCATGCCAACGGTTGAGGCATAATACTTGGCCATCGCAGCCTCCTTCACGTATGGCATGCCGGCATCCTTCAAAGCAGCCGCCTGATATACAAGCAACCGCGCGGCTTCAATATCTGTTGCCATTTCTGCGATCATTGACTGGACCGCCTGTGATCTGGAAAGGGGCTTCCCGGATTTGTTGTTCGATTTGCTGAAATTTACTGCAGCATCAAGGGCTCCCTGACCAATACCGAGTGCGAGTGCGCCGATCGATATCCGCCCACCATCCAGTGTTTCCATAAATATCTTGAAACCATCACCTTCTTCACCCAGCAGGTTATTTGCGGGTATCACACAATCCTCAAAAATCAACTCCGAAGTTATCGATCCATGCAACCCGAGTTTCTCCTCGTCCTTGCCGTAGGTAAACCCTGGCGTTCCCTTCTCAACGATGAATGCAGATATGCCTTGATAACCCTTTGATGGATCCTGAGTTGCCGTGACGATAATCACATCCGCAACACTCCCAGATGTAATGAACCGTTTTTCGCCATTTAGTATATATTTGTCACCATCACGCTTCGCCGTCGTCTTGGTGGCCGCCGCATCTGAGCCTGCCTCTGGTTCAGTGAGTCCGAACGACCCGATCTTCTCACCCTTAGCCAGAGGTATGAGCCATTTTTGCTTTTGCTCTTCATTGCCGGCATAGTAAATTGGAAACACACCGAGCGACGAATGTGCCGCAAGAAATATGCCCGTCGAGCCACAAACCCGGCCTATCTCCTCTACCGCAATTGCATAATGCAGCGTGTCGAGTCCGGCGCCACCGTACTCCTTTGGGACATATATTGCCGTCAACTGTAACTCAGCCAAGCGCTTCACAAATTTCCATGGGAATTCACCGTCCCTGTCGAGGTCACGTGCACACGGTGCAACTTCTTTTTCAGCAAATCCCCTCACCTTCGCCTGAAACTGCCTATGCGCATCACTCAATATCATGATAAAATCTCCTCTGCAATCTTGCTTTTAAGATCAACCGGCCTCCCACCCAGGACCTGAAGGGTCTTTGCATCACGAAAGTGTCTTTCCACCGGGTAATCTCTTGTATAACCGTAACCACCATGTATCTGTATTGCCTTTAATGCGGAGAATACTGCACCCTCGCAGCTCGTCAGACATGCCATGCGGGCGATTTGTGAATAATCTTCGTTCTCATCAGTTCTACTCGCTGCTTCATAAACGAGTAATCTCGATCTTTCCACGCTAACTTTGATCTCGGAAAGCATATCCCTGACCATAGGGAACTCACAGATGGCGCGTCCGAACTGCTTGCGTTCTTTCGAGTACTTTATCGAAGCATCCAACGCAGCCTCGTTCAAGCCGAGGGCAATTGACGAGAAACTGATGCGCGCGTGGTCATCGAGGAATTGCACTGCCTCCCGGCCTTTTGCTTCTTCGACAAGGCGGTCCTCTTCCTTCAACTTCGCGCGTTTGGATTCTACTCCGGTGACACCGGCTCCGCACATGCCCATCGTTCTAATAGAGTACGAATTCATGAAAGATTCGCTCTTATCGACGATGTACAGCGCGACGCCCTGCCCGTGTAAAGCCGGAATAACAAAAAAATCCGCGGCTGCACTGTTCAGAGCAATGTCGCTCCTACCCGACAGAAACGTCTCGCCACCATCTGATTCAATCTTGAACTCCTGTCCGGCAATCTCGGTTTCTGTATGTGGTACGTAGCCGCCAATACTACCATTAGAGATCCGTTTCAGATACTTATCTTTAATTTGTGGTGAACCGAATTCAGATATTGACCGGACTACAAAACAGTTGTTCACAGCAACCATCAGAGCGAGAGACGCACATGATTTAGATAATTCTTCAAGTGCTACACATAGCGTCGTCACGTTCAAACCAGAACCGCCATACTGCTCTGGCACCGTGAAGCCGAAAAGACCCATCTGTGAGATCTTCTTTACTATCTCAGGTGGAATGCGGCAATCCTTTTCGATATCCGCGGCAATCGGATCGAGCTCGGCAGTGGCGAATTTCCGTATTTCACCCCTGATTAGTTTTTGTTCACTGTTCATCTTGATGATGCTCATTTTCGGTTATCTCCTGTGAATAATTGCATACATAAAATGCATCTGATACTGAACTAATCTGTATTATTGGTGTCTAAGCTACCGCCCTTGTCAGCAGCCAGCGGTAACTAAGAATAGACCCTGCTGACCTCTCCTCGGATTGGAATTGAGTTTTCTCAACTGCTTTATTATATTCATTTTCGGCAAATTGTCAACAAGACGGACGGTGGCTCGCCCAAAAGCTAAAGTCAAAAAAGTCATGCAATCAAATGATTTTTTAGGTATAATGTGCGGTTACGCATCCACAAAAGTCAACACGGTGAATGAGAGATTTGCAGCTGTTTCAAATATTTAAAGGGGCTTAGTCAACAGGTATTACTGCACCCTTCTGTTTAAGTGATTTTTCAACCGCGGCAAGTATTCTGACCATGCGCAAACCTGATTCGCCGCTGGTCAAGGGAGCGCGACCTTCCCTGATCGAACTCACGAATGTGTCAATCATCAAGACGAGCGGCTCGGTTTCGTCATACTCAAACGGCTGGGCGGTACCCTTGCGATAAGAAACCGCCGGACGAGCAGAGCCCTCGTCGTAAGTAACATCTACTCCGGAATCGAAGATTTCGAGCTTATCCTGAGCACGCGTATCGTCAAACACTATCATTCTTTCTCTGCCACCAATAATCAACCTCCTTATTTTGATGGGAGAAATCCAGCTGACATGCACGTGAGCGACGATGTCGTTCCTGAAGTAAAGTGTAATATAAGCCGTTTCCTCCCGTTTGCCATACCGGGAGTATCCCACCCCGGAAACTGCCACCGGCAGTTCACCGATGAGATAATCCAGAACCGCAAACTCGTGTATCCCCAAATCCCACACGACATTCACATCATGCTGTAGCATACCAAGGTTCGAACGAACTGCATCGAAATAGAGAAGTTCTCCGAGTTCATTCGCATCAACGATTCTCTTCAACGCTCGCACTGCACCACTAAAAACTGTTATGTGATCAACCATGAGCTTCAGGTCATGATGTTTCGCCAGTTCCACCAACTCCACAGCGTCAGCAACCGAGTCAGTCAAAGGTTTCTCTAATAACACATGCTTGCCGTGCTCGAGGGCATGCCTGGCAAGCAAATAGTGTGACGCTGCGGGCGTTGCCACAATTACTCCATGGATCTCGGGATCCTGCAGTATTTCATCGTAATTCGATACTACCGTAACTTCCGGAAATTCACTGGATATCTTGGACCTTCTCATTTCAACTATATCATAACCGTACACCGCATCGATTCCTGGATGATTGATTAATGTCGGTATTAGTCTCGGACCCCAGTGACCAAGCCCGATCAGAGCCACCTTCATTTACAGAAGTTCAACCGGGATCATGAATATTGCAGCCAACCGTCTGTTCCTTATGTTCACCGTATTTGCGATGACGACGACCTCTATATCATTGCCTGTTCCGTCCACAACCCGCGACTTGAAACTCCCACCCCGGTTACGCAGGATTTCGATCAGACTGTTGATTGCACGCTCGGATAGAGTCGATACGAAAAGACCCCCGATGGCAACATTGAATATCATTCCAGGGTCACGAGCGAAGAACTGAAGGGCCCTTCGGTTTGCATCGACGATCTTGTAATCGTCAACATCGATCAGCAGGATAGGCACGAGTGATTCATCAAATACCCTCTCATATGTGGTCATAAGTTCTGATTGTGTTTCATAACTGAGCGTGGGTGCGTGCAGGTGATGCACGAACCCGCCGCCAGCAAAAACCTGTGGATATACGTCGCAGGCCAGTCTTTCATCCAAACCTTTGAAATGAATAACATCGGATGCCATTTTACCGGTGAGCATCGCCCTTCTGCCCGGACAGTCGCTGGGGGCACTATCTGAACAGTGAAAAATCTGATAACATTTCCCTCCCAGTACGTTGTCTACCCCTTTACCAAGACGTCGGTATGTCATCAAATTCGCTCTCATGACATTATAATCCAGATCGATCAAGAAAATGGGATCGTCAATTGCATCGACCGTGGCCTCCCATTGTTTTTTCGCTGCAGTAATATTTGAGAGCAAATGCCTCCTTTCGCGAGAGATCCTCGCTTGCCGCAAGGCACGCTTGGCCACGTTTTTCACCTTCTCTTCGGTCAAGGGCTGGACCAGATAGGACATCACAGCATCCGTTTCCTGACCAGAAATATAAGGGAAGGCATAGCTCGTGATCAGCACCACCTCTGATTCAGGAGAGAAATTTCTGACAACATCAACAACCTTCTCATGCGGCTCATCGTGGATGTGTACATCAATGAAAACGAGGTCGTAGTCCTTGTTTTGGACAAGAGAAAGTACATCGCTCGGTTTGCTGCAGGTCGATACACCATGCCCATCGTTCTTCAATGACTCGCTGATAATATCGATGAGTCCCAAATCCTGGCTAATTACGAATATTTTGGCCACCGTACTATCCTGCGCAGTTCAAGCGACCGAGGTACGAGAACG
>JAOUFJ010000036.1 GCA_029858255.1 candidate division WOR-3 bacterium
CATAAACGGATATACGATGAGAGATTGTTCGTAGTAAACAAGGTCTTGAAAAAGAGCATATACCCGTCATATGGAGAATTGTTGATCTATGAGAATAAGCAGATGCTCGCGTACTGGTTGGAGGCACATTCGATACCCCATCCGCGTACGTGGATATTCTATGACAGAAACGAAGCACTTCGCTTCACTGCACAGTGCACGTTACCTGTTGTGGCAAAGACATCGATCGGCGCCTCTGGTTCGGGTGTGCGTATCATCAGGGACCGTAATGAGTTCCGGAAATACGTTGAGACGGTGTTCTCGGAGGATGGCATCAGGAGAAAATGGGGTCCGAATTTGAGAAGGGGAGACTTCTGGAAGAGGCTGGTTTCGAGGATAAAGAATCCCGTGAGGTTCTACCGGTACTTCCGCAGTAAGTACGAAGCCGTGGCAATGAGTCCACAGCGGGGCTTTGTCATTCTTCAGGAATACGTCCAATGTGATTCCGAGTGGCGGTGCGTACGCATCGGTGATTCTTATTTTGCCCATAAGAAACTAAGGGGGCGCGGGGAAATGTTCAGTGGTACGTCTATGGTCGGTTGGGAGAGACCGCCTGAAGGATTGTTGAACTTCACTAAGGAAGTGTGCGATGCCGGTGATTTCTTGAGCCAGGCAGTGGATATTTTTGAGCAGAAAGATGGAAAATATATGGTCAACGAGCTTCAGTGTTTTTTTGGTTCAAAGAACCCGCACCAGATGATCGTCGATGGAAAACCTGGCAGATACGTTCAGGTGAGCGGGCGATGGGTCTTCGAAGGAGGTAGTTTCAATGGTAATAACTCCTTTGATCTCAGATTGACACACGTCATTGAACTACTAAACCGGGGATTACTGTGAAGCAGAAGTGGAGCACGCTCTCGGTCTTCTACGGGAGACTGCGCGACCGCAGTCCGAAAAATGTCAAATGCCTGCTGTCGAGAGCTGTCTTTTCCCTGACCGACAAGCCATCGGTGACGTCGCCGGATGGTCCGGCCGAATCGCTTTTTGCCGATGGTTTCAAAGGAGGACTTGTTATTTCAGCTGATTTTGAATTGGCCTGGGGATGGCGCTATGCGAAGACCCGGCAAGATCCCCTAAAGATGGCACTGCAGGCCAGGGGAAACATGCCCAGACTCATGGAAATCTTCGAGGAGTATCGCATCCCCGTAACCTGGGCGACGGTAGGTCATTTGATGTTGAGTTCCTGTAACCGCCGTACCCATTCGTGGATGAGGAGAATACCTTATTTCGAAAACAAGAGATGGCTGTACGATCGGGGGGATTGGTTTGAGCATGATCCATGTACTATCTGGGAAAGGGCCCGGGCCTGGTACGCGCCGGATATTATCGAATCAATACTCCGTTCTCGAGCGGGGCATGAAATAGGATGCCACACATTCTCGCACATAGACATGAGCAATGAGAACTGTCCCCAGGAGGTCGCCGAAGATGAGATCCTGGCTTGCGTGAATGCCGCGAAAGAATGGGGCTTTGCACTGAAGTCATTCGTGTTCGCAGGGGGAACCTACGGGAACTACGAAGTACTCAAGAAATACGGGTTCACGAATTATCGCCGGAAGTTGACACATGACCTGTCGTATCCACGCCTGGATGAACAAGGGCTGGTGATACTACCAAGCAGTGTGGAATTGAATGATGATGGCTGCAGTTGGTCGCGCGAGTATTACATACGGCGCCTGATCAAGTATCTCGATAGAGCCGCCAGCACACGAACGATATGCCATTTTTGGTTCCATCCTTCGATGGTCCCGTGGTTCGTGTATGATGTGCTGCCTCCTGTCATGCATCACGCGGCTGGCTTGCGTGATAAGGGTTTGCTGTGGACCCGAACGATGGGTGCAGCTGCGGAAATGGTGGTCAAACGGTGCGGAAAGGTTGATTGATGTCAGGTATTGTTGGAGTAATAAGCATGCGCAGTGCAAGGGCGCGCATTATTGAAAGTGATTTCATGCTCATGCTCCATTCCCTGACTGGCGGCCGTGTCACTACTATGAAGGATGAAAAGCATCTGCTCGGTGTAGCTGGCAGCGACAATATGCGAGGTGCTGCGCAATATTGCACTAATCAGGATAGCACTATTCATTGTATGATTGATGGAGATGTTTTCATCGACAAAGATGACCAGCAGGCAATAGCCAGGCACTATGGCATGCGCGGAGTTACCCAGCCGTATTTCCTTGTGCCGTTTCTTTATGAGAAGTCAGGAGTCGATTTCACCGGAATGCTGAAGGGCTGGTTCAATATTCTGATATATGACAGCAATCGACGGGTCTATCATCTGGTCAACAGCAGATTGGGTATGCGGCCTTTGTATTACTACAATGGAGGTGGTTATTTCGTTTTTTCATCCAGATTAGGGCCGATGTTGAAACTTTCACTGATAAAAAAGAGGATCAATAAAAAATCGGTGGCAGACTACATTCTTTTCAACTATCCCCTTGCCGATAGTACATACATCGAAGGTGTTTCACTGCTGTCGCCGGCCAGCGTGTTGACGATTGGAGATACAGGTGTCACGCAGCGTAACTACTGGTCTCCAGTATCTTTGTTCGTCAGGAAACTCGTGCCTCTTGGTGATAGCATTGTCCACGCTGAGCGTCTTCTGAAAAAGGCGGTCAACAAAATGCATGCAGATGCCACCGTTGTTGGTGTTTCGCTTACAGGAGGATTTGATGGCAGGACAGTGCTCTCGCTGATCGACAAGGCAAAGGAAGATCTCATCCTTTACTCTTTTGGCGAGCCCGGTTCGAAAGATATCAGCATTCCCCTTGCGATATCCAGGCAATTATCCTATGAATATTTGCCGATAAGCCTGGATGACGATTACGGAAACAGTATATTTACCGGGTACGCGAAGGAATGCATTATTCGTTCTGATTGCCGGAGTACGCTTGCCAGAGCACATTATCTCTATGCCCTCGATGTACTCAGCCGTCGCGTGGGCGTGGTTCTGACCGGCAACTGCGGAAGTGAATTGATCAGGCCGGTCCACGTTACCGGTGAGGTGATCAGCGCCAACATGAGGAATTTTTTCAGACTGCTCAATAGTGAAAGCATAGCCAATACGTTTGACCGGTTCAGGGTGCCCAAATATTTCACGAGAGAGGAGATCATTCTGCTGAAGAGCAGGATCTGCGAATCCCTGCGGGATTATGCTTTGAACAGCCAAGGGTTGACTCTGAACCAGAGATTTTATCTTTTCCTTGTCAAAGAGGTTTTCAGGAAATATTTCGGGACAGAAATGGCAATGGAGGACGGATATGTGCACAACCGTTCACCATATCTTGAGGATAACTTCATCGATTTCATTTTCAAGACACCTCTGTGCGGTGCGAATTATGATTTCTATGAGAAAAATCCATTCGTTAGGATCAACGGTCAGCTTCTCTATGCCCGGATAATCAACAATAACAACACGAGGCTGGCAAGGTTTCCCACCAGCAAGATGTATGCTCCGAGTGACCTGCTGACCGGTGTCGGCAGGATCAAAGCGGGATTTTCATTTCTCTACCGCAGACTGCTCGGGACCAACGGTGACGGCTATGGTCTTGATTTAGGAGTGGAAAGGTTCATGCGAGAGAATCTGGAAAATGTTGATGGTGTAGAATTTTTGAATACCGGAGAGATGCTCGACGACTTCAGAGACGGCACCTGGAAAAAACACAAACTCGATTTCTACAAGGCAATTTCCTGGGCTTATTGGTACAAGCACACCTTTGACCTATGATACGCGCACTTCATGTAGTCAGTTCGTGGCCGACAGAACGAAAACCATTTGTGAAGCCGTTTATCGTTTCGCAGATCGATTCCCTGAGAGAATCCGGGATCGTAGTGGATGTCATGAATCTTGATGCAACCGGGGATTCGTTCAACTACTTGTCCGGCATGTTCAAGATCCACAGCAGGGTCAGAAGGCAGCAATATGATTTGATACATGCACACTACAGTTATTGTGGTTGGAGTGCCATTTTTCAAAGAAGGGTACCGGTCATAGTTTCTCTGATGGGTAGTGACCTTTATGGTATATTGAACGGACGCGGTAGTCAGACGCCAGCTGGTCTGTTCAACATATTATCAACAAAGGTACTTCTGAAATTGGTGAACGCGGTGATCGTTAAATCGGAAAGGATGGCAGAATTGGTCAATGTGGGTAACGTTTTTGTCATACCCAACGGAGTGGACTTTGGAGTGTTCAAGCCGAATTCAAAGAGAAGAACAGGACAAACCCTTTCAGCCGACAGGAGAGTGCTCTTTTTGGGCAATCCCAGCCTCCGAAGGAAAAACCTTCTGCTTGCTCAGGGTGCAATGGCCATGGTCAGGAGACGATATCCAGCTGCGCGGCTGGTCAGCGCTTTCGGTGTCGGTCAAGAGAAGGTCGTGGAACTGATGAATTCGTCAGATCTACTGTTGCTTACATCGCTGCAGGAAGGTTCTCCCAATGTAGTGAAAGAATCCATGGCGTGCAATCTGCCAGTCGTTTCGACCGATGTTGGTGATGTAAGAGAGGTGATAGGAGATACGGATGGTTGTTACATTACTTCTTTTGCGCCGGAGGACGTGGCGGAAAAGATCGTCCGCGCCCTTGATTTTGGCCGGGAAACGAACGGCCGCAAGCAGATAGCACATCTTGAAATAGGGATCGTAGCAAGAAGAATCATACAAGTTTACGAGGATATCCTGGAAGGGAAGAAGCGGCGATGAATTTTATGACTATCACGTATTGTAGTAATGCAGTTTCAGAAAAAGGCCGGGTGTGACGATGCGGGACTTCACCCTTCGTGCCTTCGAACTGCTTCTCGACAAACTCGTGGAGCAGGGACAGAACTTCGTTACTTTCGAGCAATATTGCGAAAAGGATGTGCCGGACCGTTACATAATGATGCGGCATGATGTGGACAAGTGTCCCGAATCGGCGCTGCGCGTGGCAAAGATCGAGCACCGGCGTAACCTAAGGGCGAGTTACTACTTCAGGGCAGAAGGTTTTGAACGCAGCATCTCTATAGTCCGGGAAATAGTGTCCCTTGGACACGAGATAGGCTACCATTATGAGGACCTTTCCGTCGCCAGGGGCAATCTGCAGTACGCCATTGTGCTGTTCAACAGGAATCTGAAGATGCTGAGAGAATTCTATCCGGTGAAGACTATTTGCATGCACGGCAGCCCTTTATCAAGGTATGATAATCGTTCGATCTGGGAACATTATGATTACCGTCAGTTCGGCGTGGCAGGGGAACCCTATCTCGATATTGATTTCAATGAAGTAATTTATCTTACTGATACTGGAAGAAGGTGGGACGGCACGGATTACAATGTCAGAGATAAGGTTGTATCACCTCTTGTCCACACCTACAGATCGACGTTTGATATCGTCGCGGGGTTTGGGAATGGCAAACTCCCCCAGAAGGCGATGATCACCATCCATCCTCACCGTTGGACCCAGAAGGTTATACCATGGTTAAAGGAACTGGTCTGGCAGAACACGAAGAACGTCGGCAAGCGCTATTTCATATTGAGGAGACGATGAGATGAGAATCGTGCATGAACTCGAGCGCCACAAGTGGTCTGATTTTGTATCCCACCATCCCAGGGGCAATGTTTTTCAGAGCTGCGAAATGTATGATGTCTATAGAGATACGGAGGGCTATAAACCGATTTTCATCGCCGTCCTTGGCGATGATGATGAGGTATTGGGTGTACTTCTTTCCGTCATACAGACCGAGAAATCCTTTGTCTTGAAGGATCTGACAGCAAGGGCGGTAATATGGGGCGGGCCGCTTGTGAAGGATGATGATATGTCGGTCATGCACGCCCTTCTCAGCAGTTACGATGATATCGTAAAATCCAGCGTATTGTACACGGAATTTCGAAATCTATGGGATATATCAGATAATCACACATCGTTCGAGAAGAACGGATACGTGAGGCATGAGCATCTGAATTTCCTGATAGACTTGTCACGCGGAAGGGATGAGGTCTTCGCGAAACTGAGTTCGAGCAAGAGAAGGCAAGTGAGGAGAGGCCTGGAAAAAGCAGAGATAGTTATTGCCGAGGATGAGAGCGAGATCACTGACTATTACGGTGTTTTGCGCGATTATTATTCTGAAGTCATCAAGAAACCATTGCCTCCCCTGAGTTTCTTTCTCAACTTTCACCGCATACTGCGTCCGCAGGAGAAGGGTGTGACATTTTTGGTCAAAAGCAACGGCGAGACTATTGGCGGTATCGTGTGTCCCATAACAAGAAACTACGACCGCAATGTCATTTACGAATTGTACGTCGTTGGTTCGAGGGAACACGACAACCTCTTTCCGAGCGTCCTTGCGACCTGGGCGCCAATTGAGTGGGGTGCCAGGAACGGGTTCGATCATTTTGATTTCATGGGTGCGGGAAGGCCAGGCGTAAGCTACGGCGTCAGGGAATTCAAGGCAAAATTCGGTGGAGACATGGTAAGCTATGACCGGTTCAGGAAAATCCACAGGCCGATACTGAATGGTTTCAGTCAGATCGGGTTCCGTCTGTGGAGATTATTACACTAAGGCAGTTTTGAATATATGAGAATAATATGTGATGCAGGGCACCCGGCTCATATACATTTATTCAAGAATGTCCTGTGGCAGTTGGAAAAAAGTGGACACAGGTACCTCGTGACCACCCGTGACAAAGAGGTCACGCTTGACCTCTTGCGCAAGTATGATATGGAGCATGTTTCTTTCGGACACCGCTATATGAGTGTCTTTGGCAAGGCTTATGGCTTGTTCAAGTTTGATTCCAAGATGCTATCGGTAGCGAGGCGTTTCAATGCTGATATTTTCATCAGCCACGGTTCGATGTATGCAGCCCACGCCGCGTCGTTTCTCAACCGACCCCATATTTCAACTGAGGATACGGGTAACATGGAACAGATCTGGCTGTACAAGCCTTTCACCAAGGCTATTCTGACTTCAAAATGCTTTGACAGGGACCTCGGCAGCAATCAAATAAGGTATGATGGTTACCATGAACTGGCCTATCTGCACCCGAATTATTATACCCCCAATCCAGACGTTCTCAACATTATGGGGATACGAGCAGGGGAGAGGTATGTCATTTTGCGTTTTGTTTCCTGGCGTGCGAGCCATGATCTTGTACATGCCGGTATATCCGCGCAGAACAAATTGAAGGCCGTGCGCGAGTTCTCAAAGCATGCAAGAGTATATATTTCGTCCGAAGCACGGCTGGAAGATGATTTATTACCGTATCAGATGTCATTAACGCCGGAAATGATGCACGATGCGCTCAACTATGCATCGATGCTTTACGGGGAGAGCGGCACGATGGCGTCAGAAAGTGCGGTATTGGGAACCCCCGCGATCTTTCTTGACAACGTCGGAAGATATTATACCAGGGAACTGGAGAAACAGTATGGTCTGGTCTACAATTATACTGAGTCACCAATTGATCAGGAACGGTCTATAGAAAGAGGGGTCGAGCTATTGAAAAAGGTGGATTTAAAAAAAGAGTTTACTGTAAAGAGGAATACGATGTTGAGTCACAAAATCGATGTGACTGCTTTCCTTAGATGGTTCATCGAGAATTATCCTTCGAGTCACGATCTTATGAGAAGAGATCCCGACTTTCAGTTGCGGTTCAAAGAAAAGGTGATATGAATGCATGCTCGTAGAATGAAATCACGAAATGCAGTTAAGGATCTACTTAAGGGTGTGTGTTTCGGTGAATCGGTTTCCGTGTTGGTGAAATATCTTTCCAGCTTCAAATCGAGGGGTTTTGATTTTCTGATAATCACGACCCACGAGGATCTGATACAGGCAGCTGAAATCAGAAGGTATGATCTGATACTGTGTGTGCCCCTGCTCAATGATTTTGTGAACATCAATGATTCTCTTTTGAAGGCGCACAGACTATTGAAGAAGGACGGGGTGCTGGTCGGCAGGATCGAGACCTTGGAGACGAAGAAGATGCGTGTTCTTCGAAAAAGAGGTCGTTTTGTTTACGGAAGCATTTTCGTTTTTGATTTCTTCTTTCGTCGGTTTCTGGTGGGCTTGTTTGGACAGGGTAAGATAGCCAAAAAATTGGGATTGAAAAGGTATCGTATCATGTCAAAATGCGAGGCACTGGGCAGGCTTCGTTATTGCGGATACGATATACTACATTTGCAGGAAAGCGCCGGTCATCTTTGTTTTGTGTCGCGGGCAGGCAAGGCGCCAATGAACGGTGATCCTTGCGAAGGATTATTCATAAGGATACGAAAGCAGGGTCTGCATGGAAACGATTTGTACTGCTATAAGCTGAGGACAATGCACCCTTATGCGAATTATCTTCACGATTATATCCTCGACAATCTGGATCTGGACAACAACGGAAAAGTTGTCGATGATTTCAGGGTGCCATTGTGGGGAAAGATCATCAGGAAATCGTGGATCGATGAACTCCCCCAGTTACTCAATATCCTAAAAGGAGAATTATCATTCATTGGCGTGAGGCATCTATCGAAGGAATTCCTTGAACTCTATCCTGAGAAGTGGCGCAGGGAGCGCATGAAAGTGAGACCCGGTTTCGTCCCTCCTTACTACGCAGATTGTCCGAAGACTTTCGAAGGGATTATCGAATCCGAGAAGCGTTACTGCAGGTTGAGAAAAAAGCATCCATTGACAACCGATATCTACTATTTTATCAGGGTCGTCATTAGTTTTCTGACGATGCGCGCGAGGACAGGTTGAAGAGCATATTGAAGTGAGTAACCTGTCGTAGAATTTCTGAACATCGAAGAGCCGTTATTTTGAGAAGAAACCCCCGTAAACGGGGGCTTCTTACTTCAATTGTGAATCCAGCAGAAGCTAACCTATGTTAACCACTACTCCTTAGGACCCTCAATCTTGCTTCGGTGCGTTTCCTGTATTCTTTTGCGCCGACGTGATTTGGATTGAGCGCAAGTACTCGTTTGAATACATTTAGTGCCTCGTCGTATTTTTCGCTTGTGAAAAGTGATACCCCTCTTTTATATAGATTTTCGATCTCGGCTTCGCTGACCCTTGGTGTTGTCGGTGCGGATGGTTTTGTTGGCTTGGCAGGCGGTTTTGCAGGCGCCGATGTCAGCTTGCGGAGTTCGGCAACCGCATTCTTTGCCTCGGTGTGGTCAGGGGCCAGCGATAGCACTTGTTGCCATGATTGTATCGCTTGCGTGTATTTTTTCGATTGGGTCTGCTTCTTTGCCTCTGAAATGTAATATGCAATGAGATTCGCGCGTCTGAGTTCGAGCGCGCCAAGCGATTCCTGTGCCTCGACATTTCCAGGATCAAGAGAGAGAACCATCTCAAATGCCGCTTTTGCCTGTATGAGGTTACCCTCTGTGAAGTAGATCTTTCCCTGTTCGAGGTGATTTCTTATGCTGGCTTCTTTATCCCTTGATGCTTGTTCCAGTCGCAATGCTTCTTCAGTCTTCTGCATGTTGAAGACCAGCTTGCTTCGCACCCTTGATCTTACATTGATCTTTGCTTTGTAATCGACGTAGTCTGTTCTTTTTACGATGATCGTGTAACTTCCCGCCGGCAGATTGACCGAGAACGTGCCTCCACTCGCGGTATATCTTTTGTTCAACTCTGTTATTTCGACGACTGAATTGGTCAAAAATTCTTTGTTCACGTTATCCTGGATGACACATTCGATCGTACCGGATTCGGGTTTCTCAAGCATGAAGCGATTGGTGGCTTCGATCCCGAGAGTAATGCGCGGTGAGAATGGTCGCCGATCTTCGCCGAGCTGTTCGACTTTGGTCAGAGCAAACGTGGGTGTGACGTATTTGTTGTGATACCTGATACCTATGCTGGCGTCGCGGCCATCCATTTCGGTCATGAATTCCAGACCGAATGGAAATCTAAGGGACGCGCCGAGAAACAGACCGAATGCCCAAGCCGAATGTTCCTCTGTTATGTAATCATCGCCTAAAACGAGATAGTCTGTATTGAAATAGCGGCTGCGCTCGCCGTAGCCGACAAATCTTCCCCTACCCAGGCCGATCACAATATTGAAGATCTTGCCGAAGGTCTGCTGCATCCCGACATACGCCGAAAGTAATTCAGCGGGCCTTCCTCCTGATTTAGTGGCGTATCCGATTTCCTCAAGGAAGCCAACCGTATCGCCAGTTCCCAGAGATGATATGTGTTTGGCGTATGTGATGTTGTCGATCCCGACGAATAAAGCAGGCCCCTTTCCGGGTTTAACAATTACGTAAGAAAAATTGAGCGCAAAAGCAGTTGGTTTGTACATGGAAACGGCGATTTCGCCCCGGCCTGCGAATCCATAACGAAGAAAAATGTCGTAATCGGCCGGATCGGGTTCGATGTCATCGGTCGGGTCTGGGTCATCTGAATACATTGAACTGGAATAAGCAAAACCTATTCCCCAGGTGCCACTCATATCATACATGTCTGCTGTTGGAATATTGATGAATCCGGACGTACTAGCGAGATAAGTAACTAACAAAAATGAAAACATAGTTGTGCACATTCACACCTCCGGGGCAAAATTACACTATTTTTCGGCCGCCGCACCTACCTTTATATCGCGGAGCGACTCGGCATTTACATAAATCCGTTCGTTATTGCTCTCAGGGTCCACCGGGATGACAAAAAATCCTTTGGTCGATTTGCTGTATCCGAGACTGATCCCACGTATTACTTCTCCATCATCGAATTCGACCCTGATTTTGAGACCCTTGATACCGGAAGTATCCACTTCTTCGAATCTCTTTTTCTCAGCATAGTCTTTGTTCCCTTCAAGCGTTTTGACAAAGAATATTGCCTTTAAATCGGCAAGTTCTATTTCGTATTCACTGCCGCGATCCTTGTCCTGTTCGGATGTGAGATGGAATGATATCTTGGTCGGTGTGAAATCGCGGGTGAATCCTTTGAGCAATCTACCGTCTTTGAAGTGAACAACGACCCACATCTATCCTCCCTGATTGCATAAATAATAACGATAATAGATAAAATGTCAACAGTGGGCTGGTATTGAAAAAACGGAGCCTCGGAGAAACGGTGATACGACAGAGGTTCGGAGGATGCGAGGTTAGGAGGTTGGGGAACGGCGGAAGCATAACTTAAGAAGATGAGAGCCCAAGCAGTTCGGCACGCCAGAGGTCGAGACGGTGAGAAGTTCGAAAGTTGAGAGCGGAAATAACGAGTATAGCGGAATTAACGCCATCGCTCTACCAACGGAATTAACGAGAATAACGGTCATAGCGGACTAAACGATCGATAGGGAAGAGGTGCATGTTGCCCCTTGACAAAAAACATTTTTTTATTATAATTAACTAGACTTAAGTGTAAGTTATATCATTAAACTTAAGTCTTAAAGGAACTAAACGCATGAATATAACCGATATATCAATTCACCTGGAAGAGCTTTGCTCCCCGATCATCCCATTAACGGCTGCCTATTCTTTCTACCCCTACTGCTTTTTTATTTATATTAGACTTAAGTCTAGGAGGTAGTATGTGCAGGTATATACCTAAGGCTTTTTTTCTATTGGCGGTGATGGCTGCGGCCTTTGCCCCCGCAGTCTGTTTATCATATATTGGAGCAGAATGGAATCCTACCGGAGAGCCCATCGGAGGAGGCCCGTGTTACGGCGATAGCATCCGGCATCAGGATGCTGACTACTATGTGGTCACCAAGGAACAGCTCCTAGGTGCACTGGCCAGTGCAACTGCGGGTGATGTCATCTATGTTGCTGATACTGCAGAGATCGACATGGGAGAAACTGAGGAGATAAACATTCCGGGTGGCGTCACCCTGGCCAGCGGGCGCGGCCGTGTTTTATGCGACACTATCTCCTGGGGAGGTCTTTTATACACCGATGATCGGGATGATGAGATGAATTGCCTGTTCAGAACGGGCGGTAACAACGTTCGCCTGACCGGTCTTCGCTTGAAAGGTCCGGATGGTGAGGTGAGCGACCGCAGCAACAGCCCCCAATACGTGAGATCTATCACAGGGGTGGAGTTGACAAGAAGCGGTGCCGAAGTGGATAATTGCGAGATATACGACTGGCCAAGAGCAGGAATCCAGGTAACGGGAACATTCGACACTGCGTATATCCACCATAACTATCTACATCACATCCGGCGTCAGGGAAGCGGATACGGGGTAGTGTGTAATGGCAGCAATTACTCGTTGATAGAGGGCAATTATTCTAACTTCTGCCGCCACCATGTCGCGGCGACTTATGATATTACAAACAGTTACGAAGCACGCTACAATATTTATGGTTACAACAGTTACTTGCAGGGATTGGACAGGCATGGTAGTGGTAGTGATGGGGGCAAACTGACCTGGATCCATCACTGCACCGACAAAAACAATTCGCCGACCGGCAGTGTGTATGCAGTATCCATAAGAGGAATTCCACAGGATTCGGGTAAGATACATGATTGCTGGTTCTGGGAGGAAGACAGTGCCGATGCTTTTCAGGTTCTCTACAATGATAATATGCGTATTCGCGATATACATTACGGCAGCACACCGCCAACCACCATGACAAGTATCCTGCCGGCATCTGTGATAAATGTCGACGTTGATTCTGGTACGGCGCCTCTCACGGTGGCCTTCGACGGCACGAGTAGTTATGACAATGATGGTATAGTTGCATGGTTTGAGTGGAATGATGGTGACGGCAATACGGTAAGGGATGGGACAATGAATCATACATATGAAGACATCGGTATATACAATGCGGAATTGATGGTCTGGGACAATAAGGGCTGCGAAGACAAGGAATTTGTCACCATAACGGTTCTACCCGATGATAACAGTTCTTATATAAGTCTTTGGGTGAAGGACGGCTACCGGGATAACTCAAGCGGCTACTTCAGCATACGGGTTCTCATTGATTCAGAGGTCATATGGGAGCAGGATGTTGCAGGAGACAGCGGATGGATACACGTAGTTGCAAATATCGACGATGAGATAAGCGGGAAGGATTCGGTGACCGTAGTCTTAGAAGTCCTCAGTGAACAGCAGGAATCGGGTCAATTCGTGGAACTCGAAGTCTATTTTGATGATATTGCCGTGTTTGGGGGAGAGATCCTCAATGGTAATTTCGAAGAAGATGGTGACAATTGGGTATATCAATGCGGAGGCACAGGATTCCTCTATAGTGCATACTACACGAGCGAAGATACGAGGAGTCGCAACAGGTCTGCTCTGATCACACAGCAATACAACGTCAATGCTACGCAGGGATCCTACGGCAGGTTAAAACAGACGATATCACTGACGGGTATCGCTGAGCAGAAAGATTCATCCCTGAAATCCGGAAGGCTAATTTCGCCTTTTCCAAATCCGGCGATGAATTTCACGACGGTTGCATATAGCCTCGTCTCGAGAAGTGAAGTGAAGGTTGGAATATATGATATTACGGGAAGCCTTGTCAGGGAGCTGGTCAGCGCGACACAGTACCCTGGTCAATACACTATCGTATGGGATGGCAAAGACACCCTTGACAGACAGGTATCAAGCGGTGTATATTTCTGCACGGTTAATGCTGATGACTGGAGGGATACGAAGCAGATAGTCTGGGTAAGGTGACTGGCACTTTGCTCTTTGAAATTTTGTTGGATCTTGCCATACGGATGCACCTCCTCGATAAAAGAGGGCTCTCGGTCTAAAACCTCGTGCATACTCATAGGCTTTACAGGGGCCGGGGGCCCTCTCCTTTTTTGTACTGACTTGCTGCATTAGCTGACTGATTGATTCCAATCCCCTAATTAAAAAAGCTTGACTTCGGAAGAATATCATCTATTATTGATCTAGCACAAATATTCGTGCGCGAGGAGCGATAAGTAATAGTAAATGGATGACAAAGAGAAAGTTTTCTTTCCACTATACCACGTTTTGAAGAGGATGCTGGATATTTTCATGGCTTTAATTGGTTTGATTATCCTTGCTCCGGTGTGGATGATTTTGTGGATCGTTATAATCGGCGAAGATGGATCTCCGGTTTTCATTAAGCAGAAACGCATTGGTAAGGATGGTAGACATTTCAGTGCTTTTAAGTTTCGCTCAATGCACACATCTTCATTGTCTGAGTGCGTGAATGTACAGGCATATGAAAACGATGCAAGAATCACAAAGATCGGGAAGATCCTTCGCAATACCGCGATTGATGAATCCCCGCAATTGATAAATATTTTACGCGGAGATATGAGTTTTGTAGGTCCTCGTCCTCTACTCTCTTGCGAAGTCGAGGTCCATAATCCGTCCCCCTCTGATATAGAGGATATACCCGGGTACGACCAGCGTATTTCAGTAGTACCGGGGCTTACCGGGATAGCTCAGCTTTGCATGCCGCGCGATGTATCGAGGGAGAAGAAGTTTGAATATGATCTCATGTACATCAGTAAGAGGTGTTTGCTGACGGATATAAAGCTGATTCTGTTTTCTCTGGCCGTCACTTTCCTCGGCCGGTGGGAAAAGCGGGGCAGAAAACTCTCTGTTCATTGCGATTGATACTGGTCCACGACAACGCTGCACGCTCAACGCTACACGCATCACGCTGAAGACACTCTTCCCTGAAGACACGTATGCACTGAGAATCTGAGGAACGGAGCGCCGGTGGGACGGTGAAAAACAGAAGTTGAGAAGATAAGAGGTTAAGAAACTGAGAAACGAAACGATAATAACGGGCTAAACGAAATTAACGGTATTAACGATAATAGCGAGAATAACGGAAATAACGCTACTAACGATAATAGCGAGACTAACGGTATTAACGTCTGTTAGTAATTTCGAAATTCGAAATGCGCAATGCGAAATGTCGTTCTTGCGGTATTAGCGGGAATAACGAAATTAGCGAGAACAACGATATTAACGATACTAACGAACTAAACGATACTAACGTTCCTAGTTAATAAGTACGAAGTACCCGACTGCAAGTCCCAAACCACCCCATGCAAGATCTTTCCATGAAAAATGTCCCTTTTTCTTTTTATCGTAGAATTCTTTGCCGAAAGCCAGCAGGGCAGTCAGGGAGACGGCGTACACTTTACCCCTTTGCTCGTCACCATCGAGCCGGCAGACGTAAAAATGGTAAGTTAGCCCCGGGATCGCAAAACCAGCTGAAAAGTGTAGTATTTTGTCCTCACCGAACCACGAGTCTGATATTACCTTTTTCATCTCTGGCATAATGGTGAGACTATCTGAGTTGTTGACTGAATCTACATGAACGTCTTCATTCTGTCCTGATATTGTTGAGGTCGCGGTTAAAAATACCAATACATACACCAGCATCGATCGATTATAGCAGCACGCTGACGTCTGTCAACCGTATGCGAATACCTTCATTCGAACTCAAAGAAGCATTCTCTTCAAATCCCAAGCACTAAATACCATTCCGTAAATACTCAAATCCTAATCACCAAAGCAATTATAACTAGAACAGCGTAGTTAGCCAATGTAGCGATATTAACGAGATTAACGCACCAAACGTAATTATCGATAATAGCGGGATTAACGAAAATAACGGGAATAACGAACTAAACGAGAATAACGAGACTAACGGGAATAGCGAAAGTAACGAGATTAACGCACCAAACGTAATTATCGAACGTATTGCTTGACTTTATCGTTTCACGGAATATAATGACTGACAAATGAATCCGGTAATCCTGAGCCTTTCCCTCCTATTGTTCAACCAAACACCTCTTCTCAATGAAAGCTTTACAGGCACTGCATTCCCGCCCCCGGGCTGGGACACGCTGCGATCAGATACCAGCATGGGCGACTGGTACCGGTATTACTACACCGGACCTTCAGGCCCGGATTCATACCAGGCGCGAGTTCGCGTTTTTTCATACCTGGACACGCTTAGAACGGGTTGGACCACCCTGAAGACCTTCAACATAAACCTGAATGATGCATCGGGACAGGAAAGTCTCTTCTTCTGGTACAGATTTTCACAGGACGTTGGTAACCTCGGTCCTGACGACACGATGTTTGTTGATATCTCAAATGACGATTACACCTGGATGAACTTATTTAAGATTGGCCAAGGCGCTGACACAAATATATGGACGATTGCTCGTATCCCGCTGATTCTCTATGACGCATACGACAATGCGAGAATCAGATTT